>CAURWS010000199.1:0-6626 GCA_963528485.1 uncultured Pseudomonas sp.
ACTTCAAAGTCACCTCGGGGCTGGGCGACGGCTCGCCGCGCAGCGTGGTGGTGGTGCCGACCAGCAACGACGATCATGTGAATGGCGTCATCGAGCTGGGTTTCCTGCGAGAACTGACACCTCGCGACATCGAGTTCCTGGAGCTGGTGGCCGACAACGTCGGTACCTCCATCGAAGCGGCGCGCTATCGTCAGCGCCTGCAGGAAGTGCTGGCCGAGACCCAGCAGCTCAACGAAGAACTGCAAGTGCAGCAGGAAGAACTGCGCACCGCCAACGAAGAGCTGGAAGAGCAGTCGCGCATCCTCAAGGAATCCCAGGCTCACCTGGAAACCCAGCAGACCGAGCTGGAACAGACCAACGTGCAGCTCGCCGAGCAGAGCAAGGCCCTGGAAGAGCAGCGCGACGCCCTGGACCGTAACAATGAAGAATTGCACACCGCTCAGATCGAGCTGGAAGCCCGCGCTGATGAGCTGCAGCGTTCGAGCAAGTACAAGTCCGAATTCCTCGCCAACATGTCCCACGAGCTGCGCACGCCGCTGAACAGCTCGTTGATTCTCGCCAAGCTGCTCGCGGAGAACCCGCAGGAAAACCTCACTGAGGAACAGGTCACCTTTGCCGAGTCGATCTATTCGGCGGGCAACGACCTGTTGAACCTGATCAACGACATCCTCGACATCTCCAAGGTCGAAGCCGGCAAGCTGGACATGCGTCCGGAAAACAGCAGCGTCAGCCGACTGGTCGACAACCTGCGCATGACCTTCGAGCCGCTGGCGGCCGACAAGCAGCTGCAATTTTCCGTGGAAATCCAGCCAGGCACACCGGTGTCGCTGTACACCGACCGCCAGCGCCTGGAGCAGATCCTTAAAAACCTGCTGTCCAACGCCATCAAGTTCACCGAAACCGGCGCAGTCAGCCTGACCGTTTCGCGTCAACCGAGCGAAGGCATCGTCTTCACGGTGCGCGATTCGGGCATCGGTATTTCCGAAGATCAGCAGGACATCATTTTCGAAGCCTTCCGTCAGGCCGACGGCACCACTAATCGTCGCTATGGCGGTACAGGGCTTGGGCTGTCGATTTCCCGTGATCTGGCGCGCCTGTTGGGCGGCTCGATCTCGGTCACCAGCGCGCCGGGGCAGGGCAGTCTGTTCACCCTCCTGCTGCCGGAACAATACGAAGAGCAGGCGCAGTTCATTGAAACGGCTTCGGTCCAGGCCCCTCATGCGCCGCAACCGGCTCCCGTTGCGCTCCCTGCGCTCAAGGCGCCGGCGGCGGTCAGCGAACCGATCCCGCGCTTTGCCGATGACCGGGAAAAGGTGCCCTTCAGCAAACGCTGCATTCTGGTCATCGAGGACGAGGTGCGGTTCGCCCACATCCTCTACGACCTGGCCCATGAGCTGGGTTACCACTGCCTGGTGGCCCATGCTGCCGACGAAGGTTTCGACCTCGCGTCGAGCTTTATGCCGGATGCCGTTCTGCTGGACATGCGCCTGCCCGATCACTCCGGCCTGACCGTTCTGCAGCGTCTCAAGGAAATGCCGTCCACGCGGCACATCCCGGTCCACGTGATTTCTGTCGAGGATCGTCAGGAAGCGGCCCTGCAAATGGGCGCCATCGGTTATGCGGTCAAACCCACCACCCGTGAAGAGCTCAAGGACGTGTTCGCGCGTCTCGAAGCCAAGCTGACGCAAAAAGTGAAGCGCGTGCTGCTGGTGGAAGACGACGCCCTGCAGCGCGACAGCATTGCCCGGCTGATCGGCGACGACGACATCGAAATCACCGCGGTAGGTTTCGCTCAAGACGCCCTGGAGCTTCTGCGCGACAACGCCTACGACTGCATGATCATCGACCTGAAACTGCCGGACATGCTCGGCAACGACCTGCTCAAGCGCATGTCGACGGACGAGATCTGCGCCTTCCCGCCGGTCATCGTCTATACCGGACGCAACCTCACCCGCGAAGAAGAAGCCGAGCTGCTTAAGTACTCGCGCACCATCATCATCAAGGGCGCGCGCTCGCCGGAGCGTCTGCTGGACGAAGTCACGCTGTTCCTGCACAAGGTCGAATCGCAGCTGTCCAACGAGCGGCAGAAGATGCTCAAGACCGCCCGCAGCCGCGACCGCGTGTTCGAAGGCCGCAAAATCCTTGTGGTGGACGACGACGTGCGCAACATCTTCGCCCTCACCAGCGCGCTGGAACACAAGGGTGCCATCGTTGAGGTGGGTCGCAACGGCCTGGAGGCCATCGACAAGCTCAACACCGTCGAAGACATCGACCTGGTGTTGATGGACGTGATGATGCCGGAGATGGACGGCTTTGAAGCCACCGCACAGATCCGCAAGGACCCTCGCTGGCGCAAGCTACCGATCATCGCCGTGACCGCCAAGGCCATGAAGGACGATCAGGAGCGCTGCCTGCAGGCTGGCTCCAACGACTACCTGGCCAAGCCCATCGACCTGGATCGGCTGTTCTCGCTGATTCGCGTGTGGTTGCCAAAAATGGAACGTATCTGAATGGATCGGATCAATTGACCACGCCCGCAGAAAGACCAGGTTTTACCGATGGCCCATGAGCGAAACGCCGAGATCGAGCTGCGTCTGTTGATCGAGGCGATTTACCTGAAATACAGCTATGACTTCCGCGATTACTCCGGCGCGTCGGTAAAACGACGTGTCGCTCATGCCTTGCGCCAGTTCGAGTTGAAGACCATTTCCGCCCTGCAGGAGCGCGTACTGCATGACCCTTCGGCGTTCATGCAGTTGCTGCAGTTCCTGACGATTCCGGTCAGCGAGATGTTTCGCGACCCGGGGCACTTTCTGGCGATTCGTCAGGAAGTGGTGCCAATTCTCAAGACCTACCCGTCGCTGAAGATCTGGATCGCCGGCTGCAGCACGGGCGAGGAGGTCTACTCGATGGCGATCATGCTGCGCGAGGAAGGGCTGCTCGAGCGCACCATCATCTACGCCACCGACATCAACCCCAGTTCGCTGGACAAAGCCAAGCAAGGCATCTTTTCCATGGAAAACGTGCGCGCCTACAACGAGAACTACCTCAAGGCGGGCGGCAAGCGGCTGTTTTCCGAGTACTACACCGCGGCCTACGATTACGCGATCTTCGATAAGACCCTGCGCGAGAACGTGACCTTCGCTGACCACAGTCTGGCTACCGACAGCGTGTTCTCCGAGACGCACCTGATCTCCTGTCGCAATGTGCTGATCTACTTCAACAAGAAGCTGCAGGACCGGGCGTTCGGGCTGTTTCACGAGTCCCTGTGTCATCGCGGTTTTCTGGTGCTGGGCAGCAAGGAAACCCTGGAGTTTTCCGGGTACAAGGATCAGTTCGAGCCCTTGGTCAAACAAGAGCGGATCTATCGCAAATCATGAGAACGTCCTTTTCCGGCACCGGTCCGGATCTGCCCGCACTGCCCAAGGTCGAGGCCATCGTCGTGGGCGCCTCTGCAGGAGGTGTGGAAGCGTTACTGAAGATTTTCCGGCCGCTGCGCAAGGGCTTCCGGCTGCCGATCATTGCCGTTTTGCACCTGCCCGATGAACGCCGCAGTCTGCTGGCCGATGTGTTTGCCTCAAACCTGGCGATTCCGGTCAAGGAAGCGGACGACAAGGAAACCATTGTGCCGGGCACGCTGTACTTCGCAGCGCCCGGTTATCACCTGTCCATCGAAGCGGACCGCACGTTGTCGTTTAGCCAGGAAGAGCGAGTATTTCACTCGCGTCCCAGCGTCGACATCCTCTTCGAATCCGCCGCCGATGCTTACGATTCAAGGCTTGCCGGAGTGCTGTTGACCGGGGCTAATAACGATGGTGCTCACGGAATGGCACGAATCAAGGAATACGGTGGTCTTACCGTGGTCCAGGACCCCGCCCAGGCGTTGGCGCGCACCATGCCCGACGCAGCGCTGGCCCTGCACACACCGGACTTTCTCCTGCCTTTGCCCGACATCGGCGTATTGCTGGTCGAGCTGGAACGAATTGCATGCTGAGTGAAATCAAAGCCAAGTTGCTGATCGTCGACGATCTGCCGGAAAACCTGTTGGCCCTCGAAGCGCTGATCAAGCGCGAGGACCGTCAGGTGTACAAGGCGCTGTCGGCCGATGAAGCGTTATCGCTGTTGCTCGAGCATGAGTTCGCCATGGCCATTCTCGACGTGCAGATGCCCGGCATGAACGGCTTCGAGCTGGCCGAGATGATGCGCGGCACCGAAAAGACCAAGAGCATTCCCATCATCTTCGTCAGCGCCGCCGGGCGTGAGCTCAATTACGCCTTCAAAGGCTACGAAAGCGGTGCGGTGGACTTCCTGCACAAGCCGCTGGACATCCACGCGGTCAAGAGCAAGGTCAACGTCTTCGTGGACCTTTATCGCCAGCGCAAGGCGATGAAGCACCAGGTCGAGGAACTGGAACGCAGCCGTCAGGAGCAGGAAGCGCTGCTGCGCGAACTGAAATCGACCCAGAACGAGCTGGAACATGCGATCCGCATGCGCGATGACTTCATGTCCATCGTCTCCCACGAAGTGCGTACGCCGCTCAACGGCCTGATCCTGGAAACCCAGCTGCGTAAGTTGCACCTGGCCAAGGACAACGCCTCGGCGTTCACCCTGGACAAGCTCAAGTCCATGGTCGAGCGCGATGAGCGGCAGATCCAGAGCCTGATCCGCCTGATCGAGGACATGCTCGACGTTTCGCGCATCCGCACTGGCAAACTGTCGATCCGCACCAGCCCCTTCGATCTGTCGGAGCTGGTGGTCAATCTGGTCGAGAGCTACGCCGCGCAGATTGCCGCCGCCGAGAGCGTGGTGTCGCTGCATGCCAGCACGCCGGTGATCGGCGTCTGGGACGAATTCCGTATCGAGCAGGTGGTCGCCAACCTGTTGACCAACGCCTTGCGCTACGGCGCCCACAAGCCCATCGAGGTGCGGGTGTACAGCCAGGACAAAGAAGCGCGGGTCGAGGTCAAGGATCAGGGCATTGGTATCAGTGCCGAGAACCAGAAGCGTATCTTCCAGCAGTTCGAGCGGGTCTCGGCCAGTCATGCGATATCGGGGTTGGGTCTTGGGCTGTTTATCTCCGATCAGATCGTCGCGGCCCATGGCGGCACGATCACGGTCGAGAGCGAAGAAGGCAACGGGTCGCTGTTCCGCGTCAGCCTGCCGCTTTAGCGGCGTTTCGGCCCGACAGGCGCGGGCCAGAGCGCGGGGTTTAACATTGTTTACGCCCCGGGTTGAGCGGCGGGGCCCGGACGGGGGAAAATCTGGTTTTTATGCGGAACCTCCAGAGCGTGCCATGGTCGTAATGGCAGCTATTTATAAGATTGAAGGCGTTCCAATGAGCTCTGATGCAGAAAATGTCGTGTTGATCGTCGAAGACGAGCCGCTGATCCTGATGCTGCTGTCTGACTATCTGTCGGGGGAGGGGTATCGCGTCCTGCAGGCCGAGAATGGCGAGCAGGCCTTCGAGATCCTGGCCACCAAGCCGCATCTGGATTTGATGATCACCGACTACCGCCTGCCGGGCGGCATTTCCGGGGTGATGATCGCCGAGCCTGCGGTCAAGCTGCGACCGGAGCTCAAGGTCATTTTCATCAGTGGCTATCCGGCGGAAATCGTCGAATCCGGCAGCCCCATCGCGCGTAAGGCGCCGATCCTGGCAAAGCCGTTCACGATGGACAGCTTGCAGTCGCAGATTCAAAGTTTGTTGAATTAAGCAGCGCCGCCGGGCCGCTTCTGCCCGGAGGGCGTAGGAGTCCAGCTTGCTGAGTATCTGGCGCGAAGCGGCAGGAGAACTTGCGCATGCGGTGTGTCTGATACAACCAAGGTATCCAATTCTGCTGCCGCTTCGCAGCAGATACTCAGCAAGCTGGACTCCTACGGCCTCCGGTCAGATTGAAGAGCGTGTACAGCCTCCGGCCAATCATGAGTGCGTGCCGCATCCGGTCAGAATCAAGGACGCGGCGCTCCGATCAACCCTCAATCATCTCCCGCACCTTGGTTGTCAGCTGATCGAACGCGAATGGCTTGGTGATCATCTGCATGCCGTCTTCCAGAAACCCCGCACGGGTGCCGGCGTTTTCGGCGTAGCCGGTGATGAACAACACCTTCAATTGCGGGCGCATCTGTCGGCCGATATCGGCTAGCTGCCGCCCGTTCATGCCTGGCAGGCCGACGTCGCTGATCATCAGGTCGATGCGCTGGCCTGACTCCAGAATCGGCACCGCGCCTACCGCATCACCCGCTTCCAGATACCCGTAACCCAGTTCGCTCAGCACCTGGCTGACCAACGCGCGTACGGCAGGATCGTCCTCGACGATAAGGATGGTCTCGCCATCGCGCGCTTCCAGCCCTTGGGCGTCGAGCACCGCGTCGTCGGCTTCCTTGTCGCCACGAAAGCGCGGCAGGAACAGCTGCACGGTGGTGCCGTGGCCCACCTGGCTCTCGATGGACACATGGCCGTGGGATTGCTTGGCAAAGCCATAAATCATCGACAACCCAAGCCCGGTGCCTTGGCCGATGGGTTTGGTGGTGAAGAAGGGGTCGAAGGCGCGGCTGATGACGTTCTCGGGCATGCCGGACCCCGTGTCCGTCACGCTGAGCACCACGTAATCGCCGGGCAGCAGATT
>CAURWS010000200.1:0-6611 GCA_963528485.1 uncultured Pseudomonas sp.
GGCCCAGGTTCAGCATCATCACCACGAACACGAACAGCACCATGATGGCGCCAGCGTAGGCGATCACTTCAAGGGCACCGGCGAACGGCGCGCCGAGGCTGAAGAAGGTCATGGCCACGGCGATCAGCGAAATGATCAGGTAGAGCAGGGCGTGCACCGGGTTCGTGTTGGTAATCACCCGCAGGGTGGCTACAACAGCAATGCCGGATGCGAAATAGAAAGCGAATTCCATCTTTCTTCCTTAAGGCAGCAAGCTCTTGACGTTGATCGGCTCGGCTTCGTTCTGGGCAGCGCCTTTCGGCTTGCCAGCGATCGCCATACCTGCAACGCGGTAGAAGTTGTAGTCAGGGTTCTTGCCGGGACCGGAGATCAAGAGATCTTCCTTCTCGTACACCAGATCCTGACGTTTGAACTCGGCCATCTCGAAGTCCGGCGTGAGCTGGATCGCGGTGGTCGGGCAGGCTTCTTCACAGAGACCGCAGAAGATGCAACGCGAGAAGTTGATGCGGAAGAAGTCCGGGTACCAGCGACCGTCCTCGGTCTCGGCTTTCTGCAGCGAGATGCAGCCGACCGGGCAGGCCACGGCGCACAGGTTGCAGGCCACGCAGCGCTCTTCGCCGTCGGGGTCGCGAGTCAGGACGATACGACCGCGATAGCGCGGCGGCAGGTAAACCGCTTCTTCCGGATATTGCAGGGTGTCGCGCTTGCGAAAACCATGGCCAAAGATCATGACCAGGCTGCGCAGCTGGGTACCCGTACCCTTAACGATGTCGCCAATATATTTGAACATGGGTCAAATCCTCACTGAGCCGCCAGGACGACCGCAGCGGTCACCAGCAAATTGATCAGGGTCAGTGGCAGGCAGAACTTCCAGCTGAAGTCCATCACCTGGTCATAACGCGGACGCGGGATGGAAGCGCGCAGCAGGATGAACAGCATGATGAAGAACGCGGTTTTCAGTACGAACCACATGAACGACAGTTGCGGCAGGATGTTGAACGGACCGTGCCAGCCACCGAAGAACAGGGTCACCAGCAGCGCCGAGATCAGGATGATGCCGATGTACTCACCGACGAAGAACATGCCCCATTTCATGCCGGCGTATTCAATGTGGTAACCGTCGGCCAGTTCCTGTTCCGCTTCCGGCTGGTCGAACGGGTGACGGTGAGTCACGGCCACGCCTGCGATGAAGAAGGTACAGAAGCCGAAGAACTGCGGAATGATGAACCACAGGTGGTCGGCCTGGTACTGAACGATGTCGCCCATGTTGAACGAGCCGACCTGCACGATGATGCCCATCAGCGACAGGCCCAGGAACACTTCGTACGAAACGGTCTGTGCCGAGGCACGCAAGCTGCCCAAGAGGGCGTACTTGTTGTTCGACGACCAGCCTGCGAACAGCACCGCGTAGACTGAAAGCCCCGCCATGGCGAAGAAGAACAGCAGGCCGATGTTCAGGTCCGCGACCACCCAGGTCTGGGTTACCGGGATGATCGAGAACGAGATCAGCAGCGCACTCATGGCCACGACCGGCGCCAGGGTGAAGATCATGCGATCGACGAACGGCGGGTTCCAGTCTTCCTTGAAGAACATCTTCAGCATGTCGGCTGCGATCTGGAACATACCGAACGGGCCGACGCGGTTCGGACCGTAACGGTCCTGCCACCAGCCCAGCAGACGACGTTCGACGAAGCTGAGCAGCGCGCCGCAGACCACCACGGCGAGCAGCACCACGATGGCCTTGAGGACCGCGATGATCGAGTCGATCACTTCAGGGGTAAACCACGTCATTGTGCTGCCTCCTGCAGACCCTCAACGGTTTTCCCGGCCAGCGCCGGAGGAATGCCGGCCAGACCCGACGGCAGTGCCACCAGACCTGCACCCAGCTCTTCGTTGATGCGCAGTGGCAGACGCAGGGTCTGACCGGCAACGTTGAGGCTGAGCATGGCACCGTCGTTGACGCCCAGGCGGTCCGCTTCGGACTTGGCCAGTGCGACGTAGGCTTCAGGGATACGCTCTTGAACCGGCGCGGCTTTCGAGGAGTTTTCCTCGCTGCCGAACAGATGGAAGAACGGCACGACCTGCCAGGTGCCCTGGGCAGGGGAGAAGGCACGCGGCACGGCTGCGAACCAGCTCAGCTTGTCGCCGCTGCTTTCGATCAGGCGCACGCCCGGATCGCCCGCACGCAGGTGACCACCGACTTCGTCCTGGAACTTGTTCCACGCTTGCGGGGAGTTCCAGCCCGGCGACCAGGCGAAAGGCACCTGGGAGCGCGGTTCGGCAGAGCCCGAGTAGCCTTCCATCGAGAACGCGAACGCGGTGTCCTTGTCCTGCGGAGTACGCGGTTCGTGCACGCTGATGTTGGCGCGCATGGCGGTACGGCCGCTGTAACGCAGCGGTTCGCGAGCCAGTTTCAGGCCCTTGATGCGGAATGCAGCAGAAGGCGCAGCACCGACGATACCGGCCAGTTGTGCGTTGTTGGCCGCGCAGGCTTCGGTGACGTGGTCCAGTTGCGTCCAGTCCACCGGCTTGTTCAGCAGGGTCGCACGCAGGGCGTGCAGCCAGCGCCAGCCTTCGTGGATCTGGATGCTGGCGTCCAGGTAGGTTGGATCGTAGACCTGGAAGAAGCGCTGGGCGCGGCCTTCCTGGCTGACCAGCGTACCGTCGCCTTCAGCGAAGCTGGCGGCGGGCAGCACGAGGTCGGCGCGATCCGTGGTCGCGGTCTTCTGATGGTCGGCGACGATCACCACTTTCGCGGCTTTAAGAGCAGCTTCGACCTTGGCAGCATCAACGCGGGTGAACAGATCGTTTTCCAGCACGACGATGGCGTCGGCCTTGCCCGAAATCACCTGATCCAGCGCGGCATCCACCGAATCGCCACCGAACAGGGTCAGACCCATGCTGTTGGCTTCCGGCACGATCAGGCTCAGGGAGCCGTTTTTGTCGCGCAGTTTCAGGGCTTTCGCGATGTTCGCAGCCGCTTCGATCAGGGCGTTGGAGCCCAGCGAGGCACCGGAGACGATCAGCGGACGCTTGGCGGTCATCAGGGCGTCGGCGATGCGACCGGCCAGTTCCAGCGCTTCGCTGTCCAGACCGACAACAGCAGGGGCGCTCGGGTCGATGGCGTGGGCCACGGCGAAACCGATGCGGGCCAGATCGTCGGGAGCGGCGTGTACACACTCTTCGGCGATGTCGTCCAGACGGGTCTCAGCCAGGCTGGCGATGAACAGCGGGTTCAGCTCGTGCTGACCGATGTTCTTCACGGCGGCGTCGAGCCATGGCTGGACTTTCATCGCAGCGGCCATGTCTTCGGCTTTGTTCTTCACCGACTGACGCAGGCCCAAAGCCATGCGCGCGGCGGTCTGGGTGACGTCTTCGCCGAGGATGAACACGGCGTCGTGCTCTTCGACTTCACGCAGGGTCGGGATCGGCAGCGGGCTGTCTTTGAGCACCTGAGCGACCAGACGCAGACGCTCCAGCTCACCGGCCTCGATACCGGAGTAGAAGTACTCGGTGCCGACCAGCTCGCGCAGGGCGAAGTTGCTTTCCAGGCTTGCGCGTGGCGAACCGATACCGACGATGGTGCGGCCGCGCAGCAACTCGGCGGCCTTGTCCAGCGCTTCGTCCAGGCTCAGCTTGACGTTGCCCTGGGTCAGCAGCGGCTGGCGTGGGCGATCGGTGCGGTTGACGTAGCCATAGCCGAAACGGCCACGGTCGCAGAGGAAGTACTGGTTCACCGAACCGTTGTAGCGGTTCTCGATGCGGCGGATTTCACCGTAACGCTCGCCGGGGCTGATGTTGCAACCGCTGGAGCAGCCGTGGCAGATGCTCGGCGAGAACTGCATGTCCCACTTGCGGTTGTAGCGCTCGGAGTGGGTCTTGTCGGTGAACACACCGGTCGGGCAGACCTCGGTGAGGTTGCCGGAGAACTCGCTTTCCAGGGTGCCGCTTTCAACGCGACCGAAGTACACGTTGTCGTGGGCGCCGAAAACGCCGAGGTCGGTGCCGCCGGCGTAGTCTTTATAGAAGCGCACGCAGCGATAGCAGGCGATGCAGCGGTTCATCTCGTGAGCGATGAACGGCCCCAGCTCCTGGTTCTGGTGGGTGCGTTTGGTGAAGCGATACCGGCGCTCGTTGTGGCCGGTCATCACGGTCATGTCCTGCAAATGGCAGTGACCGCCTTCCTCGCAGACCGGGCAGTCGTGCGGGTGGTTGGTCATCAGCCATTCGACGACGCTGGCGCGGAACGCCTTGGATTCTTCGTCGTCGATGGAGATCCAGGTGTTGTCCGTGGCGGGGGTCATGCAGGACATGACGATACGACCACGGGTGTCGTTTTCGTCGGTGTACTGCTTGACCGCGCACTGGCGACAGGCGCCAACACTGCCAAGGGCTGGATGCCAGCAGAAATAAGGGATGTCGAGCCCCAGCGACAGACAGGCCTGTAACAGGTTGTCTGCGCCATCGACTTCGAGCGCTTTGCCGTCTACGTGGATAGTAGCCATGGTTCAAAGTTCTTCGTTGGCCCGGTGTCAGCGGGCGTGGCTAATGGAATCTCGGTGCTGCTGCGGTTAAAACAGCCGCTGAGGTTTGAACTTCAGTGGCGCAACCGCAGCAAAGGTCGACAGGCTTTTGGCTTATCGACCGGTCAGTCTTTTTATGCGCCGACGATGGTCGGTGCTTTGCCTGGAACGAGACCGGGTGCCGCACGAGTCGGTGCGATGCCAGCTTCGAATTCCGGGCGGAAGTATTTGATCGCGCTGCCCAGAGGTTCCACGGCGCCCGGTGCGTGGGCGCAGAAGGTCTTGCCTGGGCCGAGGAAGTTGACCAGCCCCAGCAGCGTCTCGATGTCGCCCGCCTGACCCTGGCCTTTCTCCAGGGCACGCAGCATCTTCACGCTCCATGGCAGGCCATCGCGGCAAGGGGTGCAGAAACCGCACGACTCCTGGGCGAAGAACTCTTCCATGTTGCGCAGCAGCGAGACCATGTTGACCTTGTCGTCCACCGCCATCGCGAGGCCCGTACCCATCCGGGTGCCGACCTTGGCCACGCCACCGGCGTAGAACAGGCAGTCAAGGTGTTCAGGCAACAGGAAACCAGTACCGGCGCCGCCGGGCTGCCAGCACTTGAGCTTGTAGCCATCGCGCATGCCGCCCGCGTAGTCTTCGAACAGCTCGCGCGCTGGCAGACCGAACGGCAACTCCCAGATGCCCGGGTTCTTCACCTTGCCGGAGAAGCCCATCAGCTTGGTGCCGTGGTCTTCGCTGCCTTCGCGGGCCAGCGATTTGTACCAGTCGTTGCCGTTGTTCACGATCGCCGGGACGTTGCACAGGGTCTCGACGTTGTTCACGCACGTCGGCTTGCCCCACACGCCCACGGCGGCAGGGAAGGGCGGCTTGGAGCGTGGGTTGGCGCGACGGCCTTCCAGGGAGTTGATCAGCGCGGTTTCTTCACCGCAGATGTAACGCCCGGCGCCGGTGTGGACGAACAGCTCGAAGTCGAAGCCGGTGCCCAGAATGTTCTTGCCCAAGAGACCTGCAGCCTTGGCTTCGGCCACGGCGCGGTTCAGGTGCCTGGCGGCCGTCACGTACTCGCCACGCAGGAAGATGTAGCCGCGGTAGGCTTTCAGCGCGCGAGCACTGATCAGCATGCCTTCCACCAGCAGATGGGGCAGTTGCTCCATCAGCATGCGGTCTTTCCAGGTGTTGGGTTCCATTTCGTCCGCGTTGCACAGCAGGTAGCGGATGTTCATGGATTCGTCTTTGGGCATCAGGCCCCACTTCACGCCAGTGGGGAAGCCTGCACCGCCGCGACCCTTGAGACCGGAGTCCTTGACCGACTGCACGATTTCGTCAGGCGATTGCTGGGCGAAGGCCTTGCGCACTGCCGCGTAGCCGTCTTTGGCCACGTATTCATCGAACCACACCGGCTCGCCGTCGTCGCGCAGACGCCAGGTCAGCGGGTGAGTTTCCGGCGTACGCTGGATCAGGTTGGCCGGGCCGAAGGAAGTGATGGTCATACGTAACCCTCCAGCAGCTGGGCAACGCCAGCAGGCTGCAGATTGCCGAAAGTGTCGTCGTCGATCATGACCGCCGGCGCCTTGTCGCAGTTGCCCAGGCAGCAGGCCGGCAGCAGCGTGAAACGGCCGTCGGCGGTGGTCTGCCCCAGGCCAATGCCCAGCTTGCTCTGGATTTCGCCGACGATGTCTTCGTGACCGGCGATGAAGCAGACCATGCTGTTGCAGACGCGGATGATGTGACGGCCCACAGGCTGACGGAAGATCTGGCTGTAGAACGTGGCCACGCCTTCAACGTCGCTGGCCGGGATGCCCAGCACTTCGCCGATCGCGTAGATGGCGCCGTCCGGCACCCAGCCGCGTTCCTTCTGGACAATCTTCAGGGCTTCGATGGACGCCGCGCGCGGGTCCTCGTAGTGATGCATTTCGTGCTCGATGGCCGAGCGCTCGGATTCGCTCAAGGCGAAACGGTCTGTCTGGATAAGCGTGCTGTTCATGCTTAGCGGTCCACGTCGGCCATAACGAAGTCGATACTACCCAGGTACGCGATCAAGTCCGCGACCATGCTGCCTTTGATCACCGAAGGGATCTGCTG
>CAURWS010000201.1:0-6602 GCA_963528485.1 uncultured Pseudomonas sp.
TTGGGCTGGGGCGGGACGAATTCTTTTTGGTCGCGGGCTGGGGGGCTTTGGTTACAGTTGTGTTGGTGTTGGGTTGCATTAGCCGCCGCTTTCGCCAGCAAGCCGGCTCCCACAGGGTTAGTCGACACCCCTTCTCAAATCCCGTTACGCCGCTCGGCCCTGGCCGTGCGCTGCACCTGCTGGCGCACTTCTTCCAGCACCTCCTGCACATACAGCAGATGCCGGCTGGAGACCTCACGGGCATCGTCTGCCCGACCTTCGATAATCGCCTGATACAACTCACGGTGCTGATTGATCAGCATGTCGCGGGTTTCTGCGCGCTGCTTGTACATGCCGCCAATGTTGGTCACGACGTTGCGCTTGAGCAGGTCGAACAACCCGCGAATGGTGTGCAGCAGCACCGCGTTATGGCTGGCCTCGGCAATCGCCAAGTGGAAGTTCGCATCGGCCGCGCCCTCTTCCGCACGGCTCACTTCATCGACCCGGCTGTAGCAATCCTGCAAGGCATTGAAGGCTTCGCGCAGGCGCGTGCGGTCGACGTCGGTGGCGCGAATGGCGGCGTAATACGCGCATGACGCTTCCAGCGTGTGACGAAATTCCAGCAGGTCGCGCTGCGCCTCGGGACTGCTTTCCAGCAGATGCAGCAGCGGGTCGCTGAAGGTCGAGCCCAGATTCTCGACCACGTAATTGCCACCGCCCTGACGGCTGACCAACAGGCCCTTGGCCGTCAGCTTCTGAATGGCCTCGCGCAGCGAAGGGCGCGACACACCGAACTGCTCGGCCAGCGCGCGTTCGGCAGGCAAGCGCCCGCCCGCTCTGAGCGTGCCCTCAAGAATCATGCGTTCGAGCTGTTCGACAATATCGTCAGACAAACGGCGCTGACGCACCTGATCAAAGCCCATACCCCTTCACTCCACATCCCCGGCTGCCCCCGCCTGACATCACAGGGGGCGCATATTCTCGCTGATTGTGACCGGACATTCACCCGGCAGATGCAGGGCAAATCAGCGCTTCAGAGAAAAACCGGAATCACTGCTACAAAAGTTTTAGCACCACAAATTGACACACCAACGCCAAGGCTTTTAACCTAGCGCCAAGACATTGTAAATTGGTATTACCAATTTACAGATGCCGGCGACGAGTGGATACCCCCACGACACGCCGCAAGCGCTTCGCGATGGCGGGAACGCTTGAGCTGGTGAGCTGTGCGATTCGTTCGTCAGCACCGGCAGGAGGACAGACAAGCAGTTGTCGCCTGCAGGCGCCGCGCACGCAAGACATGGACACCGGGCCTAACCAACAACAATACGGGGCCTCCTACATGCAAACCTGGCAACAGTTCTACACACCCCTTGGCAGCCTGGGCCTTTCGGCGCTGGTTGCAGTCATCCCTATCGTGTTCTTTTTCGTGGCCTTGGCGGTCTTCCGGCTCAAAGGGCACGTCGCGGGCACCATCACTCTGTTGCTGGCCGTGCTGATCGCGATCTTCGGCTTCAACATGCCAGCCGACAAGGCGATCGCCTCGGCGATCTACGGCTTCCTGTATGGCCTGTGGCCCATCGCGTGGATCATCATCGCGGCGGTGTTCCTCTACAAACTCACGGTCAAGAGCGGCCAGTTCGAGATCATCCGCAGCTCGGTCATGTCGATCACCGACGACCAACGCTTGCAGGTGCTTCTGATCGGCTTCTGCTTCGGCGCCTTCCTTGAAGGTGCGGCCGGTTTCGGCGCCCCCGTGGCGATCACCGCAGCCTTGCTGGTGGGCCTGGGCCTGAACCCGCTGTACGCAGCAGGCCTGTGCCTGATCGCCAACACTGCGCCAGTGGCCTTTGGCGCACTGGGCATTCCGATCATCGTGGCCGGCCAGGTGTCGGGCATCGACGCGTTCAAGATCGGCGCCATGGCGGGCCGTCAATTGCCGCTGCTGTCGGTGTTCGTGCCGTTCTGGCTGATGTTCATGATGGACGGCGTCAAAGGCGTGAAGGAAACCTGGCCAGCGGCGCTGGTGGCAGGCGGCAGTTTTGCCATCGTGCAATTTCTGACCTCCAACTACATTGGCCCGGAACTGCCGGATATCACCTCAGCCCTGGTCAGCCTGGTCTCCCTGACCTTCTTCCTGAAAGTCTGGCAACCGGCTCGCGCGACCGACGTACAAGTCGCCAGCACCAGCGGCGGCGCGGCCGTCATGGGTGGAGGTCCTGGCGGCTTCGGTCAGCCACGCACGACCCGCAAATCGCCGTACTCGGCAGGCACCATTGTCAAGGCGTGGTCGCCGTTCCTGATCCTCACCGTGATCGTGACGATCTGGACCCTGAAGCCGTTCAAGGCGCTGTTCGCGGCAGGCGGGCCGCTGCAGGCGCTGACCATGAACTTCCCAGTGCCTCACCTGGACCAACTGGTGATGAAGGCCGCGCCTATCGTCGCCAACCCGACCGCCATGCCGGCCGTTTACAAGTTCGACCTGTTGGCAGCCTCGGGCAGCGCGATTCTGGTCTCGGCGATTCTGGCGATGATCGTCCTGCGCATCGGCGCTAAAACTGGTCTGACCACTTTTAAAGAAACCCTGATTGAGCTGCGTTGGGCCATCGTGTCCATCGGCATGGTGCTGGCCTTTGCCTTCGTCATGAACTACTCGGGCATGTCGACCACTCTGGCGCTGGTTCTGGCGGCAACCGGTTCTGCGTTCCCGTTCTTCTCGCCGTTCCTGGGATGGCTAGGCGTGTTCCTGACCGGTTCCGACACATCGAGCAACGCTCTGTTCGGCTCGCTGCAAGCGACCACCGCGCATCAGGTGGGTGTGAGTGATGTGCTGATGGTGGCCGCCAACTCCAGCGGCGGCGTGACCGGCAAGATGATCTCGCCGCAGTCGATCGCGGTCGCTTGTGCGGCTACCGGCTTGGTCGGCAAGGAGTCGGACCTGTTCCGCTTCACCCTCAAGCACAGCATCTTCTTCGCCGCCATCGTCGGCTGCATCACCTACGCTCAGGCGTACTGGTTCACCGGCATGCTGGTTCACTAAAGAGACGAGCGCCGGGTGCCGCGCGCACCCGGTCGCAACCACGCTCAATCAACGTTGCGAGACTCCATGATCATTTCCGCCTCCACCGACTATCGCGCCGCCGCGCAACGCAAGTTGCCCCCGTTCCTGTTCCATTACGCCGACGGCGGCGCCTACGCCGAGCACACCCTGCGCCACAACGTTTCCGACCTGGCCGGCATCGCCCTGCGTCAGCGCGTGCTGAAGAACATGTCCGAGCTGAGCCTGCAAACCACGCTGTTCAACGAAACCATGAGCATGCCCATCGCGCTGGCCCCGGTCGGCCTGTGCGGCATGTACGCCCGCCGTGGCGAAGTGCAGGCCGCGCGCGCTGCCGCGTCCAAAGGCATTCCGTTTACCCTGTCCACCGTGTCGGTCTGCCCTATCGAAGAAGTGGCGCCCGCCATCGACCGGCCGATGTGGTTCCAGCTGTATGTGCTCAAGGATCGCGGCTTCATGCGCAACGCCCTTGAGCGCGCCAAGGCCGCCGGGGTCAAGACGCTGGTGTTCACCGTCGACATGCCGGTCCCCGGCGCTCGTTATCGCGACCTGCACTCAGGCATGAGCGGCAAGAACGGGCCGATTCGTCGCGTGCTGCAGTCCATGGTTCACCCGCAGTGGGCGTGGGACGTCGGCGTGAATGGCCGCCCTCACGACCTGGGCAACATTTCCACCTACCGCGGCAACCCCACCGGCCTTGCCGATTACATTGGCTGGCTGGGCAACAATTTCGACCCGTCGATCTCCTGGAAAGACCTCGAGTGGATTCGTGACTTCTGGGACGGCCCCATGCTGATCAAGGGCATCCTCGACCCGGAAGACGCCCGCGACGCCGTGAAATTCGGCGCCGACGGCATCATTGTTTCCAACCATGGCGGCCGCCAGCTCGATGGCGTGTTGTCCAGCGCCCGCGCGCTGCCAGCCATCGCCGACGCCGTGAAAGGCGAGCTGAAAATCCTCGCAGACTCCGGCATCCGCAGCGGACTGGACGTGGTGCGCATGATCGCCCTGGGCGCCGACGCCGTGCTGATCGGCCGCGCGTTCATTTATGCCCTGGCCACCCACGGCGAAGCGGGGGTGAAAAACCTGCTCGACCTGTTCGAAAAGGAAATGCGCGTGGCGATGGTGCTGACCGGCGCCAAGTCCATCAGCGAGATCACCCGAGAATCTTTGGTGCGCGAATCGCTGATTCAGTAAGTGCTGATCCCTAAGTGAAGCGGGCGCCCGATCGCGCCCTTAGCCCATGCACGCGGCACGTCAGATGCCGCGGCAGATGAGGAAGACCCCATGACCCTCCCCGCCGCCTTCCTGGCCGATGTGAAGCGCCTGATCCCCGCCGACCGACGCTTCGACGATGCGCTGTCGACCCTGGCCTTCGGCACCGACGCCAGCTTTTACAGGCTGATTCCCAAGCTGGTGATTCGCGTCGAATCCGAAGACGAAGTGGTCACGCTGCTCAAGCTGGCGCAGGTCGACAAAGTGCCCGTGACCTTCCGCGCGGCGGGCACCAGCCTGTCGGGCCAGGCCATCAGCGACTCGGTGCTGCTGGTGCTGGGCGACAACTGGAACGGCCGGGAGATTCGCCGCGACGGCGAGCAGATCCGCCTGCAACCGGGGGTGATCGGCGCGCAGGCCAACGCCTGGCTGCTGCCGTTCGGACGCAAGATCGGCCCCGATCCGGCCTCGATCAACGCCGCGAAAATCGGCGGCATCGTCGCCAACAACTCCAGCGGCATGTGCTGCGGCACGGCGCAAAACACCTATCACACGCTCGCGGGTATGCGCTTGGTGCTGGCCGACGGCACCCGCCTGGACACCGAAGACGCCAACAGCGTCGCAGCCTTTCGCACCAGCCACGGCAGGCTGCTTGATCGCTTGGCGGAACTGGGTCGAGAAACCCGCGCCAACCCCGAGCTTGCGGCAAAGATTCGTCACAAATATCGCCTGAAAAACACCACCGGCCTGTCCCTCAATGCCCTGGTGGATTTCGATGAGCCGCTCGACATTCTCAGCCACCTGCTGGTCGGTTCCGAAGGCACCCTGGGCTTCATCAGCGCGGTGACCTACGACACGGTGCTCGACCACCCGAACAAAGCCTCGGCGCTGATTGTGTTTCCCGATGTGGAGACCTGTTGCAACGCCGTGACCGTGCTGAAAACCCAGCCTGTGTCTGCCGTGGAATTGCTCGACCGGCGCAGCATGCGCTCGGTGCAGAACAAACCGGGCATGCCCGCTTTCGTACGCGAGCTGTCGGAAAACGCCTGCGCGCTGTTGATCGAAGCGCGCGCCGCGACACAGGCGTTGTTGCACGAGCAACTGGCGCAGATCATGGCCTCGATTGCGCATTTTCCGGTGGAGAAGCAGGTCGACTTCACCGAAGACCCAGCCGAAAACGCACGCCTGTGGGCCATCCGCAAAGACACCTTCCCGGCGGTGGGCGCTGTGCGTGAAACCGGCACCACAGTGATCATCGAAGACGTGACCTTCCCCGTCGAACAGCTGGCCATTGGCGTGCGCCGCCTGATCGAGCTGTTCGACAAGCACCACTACGACGAAGCGATCCTGTTCGGCCACGCGCTGGAAGGCAATCTGCACTTCGTGTTCACCCAGGGCTTCAACGATCCGCAGGAAATCGCCCGCTATTCGGCGTTCATGGACGACGTGACGCAGCTGGTCGCGGTGGAGTTCGGCGGTTCGCTCAAGGCCGAACACGGCACCGGGCGCAACATGGCCCCCTTCGTCGAACTCGAATGGGGCAGCGACGCCTATCAATTGATGTGGACGCTCAAACGCCTGCTCGACCCCAACGGCATCCTCAACCCCAACGTCGTGCTGAGCGAAGACCCGGACATCCACCTCAAGCACCTCAAGCCCATGCCCGCCGCCGACGCCATCGTCGACAAATGCATCGAGTGCGGCTTCTGCGAGCCGGTCTGCCCCTCGAAAGACCTGACCCTGAGCCCGCGCCAGCGCATCGTCATGTGGCGCGACATCCAGGCCAAGAAGCGCGCAGGCACCGACACGGCCGAGCTTGAGCGCGCTTATCACTACCAGGGCATCGACACCTGCGCGGCAACGGGACTCTGTGCTCAGCGCTGCCCGGTGGGCATCAACACCGGCGAGCTGGTAAAAAAACTGCGTGCAGAAGAAGCCACCCACGGCAAGACTGCGGGCTGGCTGGCGCAGCACTTCACCACGGCCCTCAAGGGCGCGCGCTTCACCCTGCATGCTGCCAATGGCGCGCGCATGCTGCTCGGCGCGCCGAGGCTGGCGAAGCTCTCTGCGGCATTGACCAAGGCATCGTCGGGCCGCGTTCCGCAGTGGACGCCGGCCATGCCGCAAGCCGAGAACGCCATTCGCTTCACCCCGCCAGTGGAAGATCAGCGCCCGCGCGTGGTGTACCTCGCCGCCTGCGTGTCGCGCGTCATGGGTCCCGCCGCCGCCGATCACGAACAGATGTCGCTGATGGACAAAACCCGTGGCCTGCTGGAAAAAGCCGGTTACCAAGTAGTGTTCCCCGAGGACCAGGACAACCTCTGCTGCGGCCAGCCATTCGCCTCAAAAG
>CAURWS010000202.1:0-6563 GCA_963528485.1 uncultured Pseudomonas sp.
GGTCAGCGAAGAAGAAGTGACGATGCGCAGGGCTGAAAAAGAACAATTTCTGCGAGAAATACTCGGCAGCGAACAACCACCGGCGCACCTGGCGCGCGGGATCATCGAGGAAAAACTGCGCGCCGCGATACTCGATGGTCGCCTGCCTGCGGGCTTTGCACTGCGCCAGCAAGAGCTGGCCACGCTGTTTGGCGTCAGCCGCATGCCGGTGCGCGAAGCCCTGCGCCAACTCGAAGCGCAATCGCTGTTGCGTGTCGAAACCCACAAAGGCGCTGTCGTTGCCCCGCTGATCAATGAAGACGCCACCGATGCCTATGCGCTGCGTATCCTGTTGGAGTCCGAAGCCCTGCGTCAGTCGATTCCGCTCCTGACGGCCGAGGACATCAGCACCGCGCGTGGTTACATCGAACAACTTGAGGTCGAGACCGATTACAGCATGATCGGCACCCTCAATCGCATGTTCCACATGGCGCTATACTCTCGTGCGCCGAATAAACGCCTGCTCAAGCTGGTTGAAGACGGCCTGAACGAGGAGGAGCGCTTCCTGCGTTTCAACCTCAAGTACATGGGCCTGGGCAAGCTGTCCCAGGATGACCACTATCAGTTGCTGGACATGGCCGCGGCGGGCGCCGTCGAACCTACCGTCAGCGCCCTCGCACACCACTTGAATCGTGGTGTCGACGCCATCAACACCTATCTCAGCAGCCGGCCCGCGGAAGTCGCCAAACCCGCCCCGGCGTCAAGGAAGCGCGCCCTCGCCCAGTGAGGGTTCAACGACCGTGAACGGCGGCTGTTCACGGTCCAGCATTCGCACCCCTGCTTGTGGTCGCCGCCGGTGACCAGACGAAGCATGGGGCTGATTGGGCACCCCTACCCCGGTGCCAGCGCCGAAGGAACCGGCCCCACGGTAATCCATAGTCTGCTCACTCAGGCTTGGGGACACTCCTGTGTACGCCGAAAAAAGCAAATGGCTGATGGTGGTCAATTCCGGACAACCCATCAGAACACGGCTGATCTGCTTCCCCCACGCGGGCGGCGATCCGGAGCAGTTTCGCGACTGGTCGCAGGATCTGGCCGACCACATCGAACTCGTGACCCTGCGCCTGCCGGGCCACGGCAGTCGACTCAAGGAAACGCCCTATGACCAATGGGCGCCGCTGTTGCAGGACACCTTTGTCGCCCTGCGGCCCTACCTCACCGAGGCCCATGCCTTTTACGGCCACAGTTTTGGCGGGCGCGTGGCCTACGAAATGGCCCGTCTGGCGCAGGCGCACTTTCCTGGCCAGACTCGCCATCTGTTCATTTCCGGCTGTCGCAGCCCCGACAGCCAGCAACCGAGGCCCTATCTGCACACCCTGCCCAAGGACGATTTCATCCAAGCGCTGATCAAACTGGGCGTAGCACCCGAATCGATGCTTCATGACAAGAAGCTCATGCGCCTGTTCGAACCGGTGATGCGCAGCGACCTGAAGCTCTCGGAGCTGTGGTCGCACTGTCCCGATGAAGGCCTGGACATCGCGCTGACGGCGCTTTACGGCAGCGACGACCCGATCGACACTGCCACCAGCATGATGAACTGGCGAGAATTCACCCGCCGCGAGTTCGAGCTGATCGAAGTGCGCGGCAAGCATGACTTCCTTCTGTCGCAGCGCCACCGCCTGCTGCACATCATCAATACCCACCTGGGTCTACTCGACGTCTGACCCTCCCTTCTCCTGGCGCTCGTAGCAGCACGGCTTGCGTCGGTGGCAGTCTGACTGACGCCGTCGACGAGCCGTGTTGCAACAGCGCCCCTTCTCCACCTGCAAGGCTTCTCTGTCCTCATCTATCGTGAAATCTGCCCGCGTTAACGCAGCGCATTGCTGCGTTTCAGGCAAACTCGGGCAGCGAATCCGTCTGCAGTCGGTTGCGCACACGCCATTTTCATGGAGCAACGAAAGGAGCAGTGCCAGGGCGCAGACGTCTGAGGGATGCCCAACTACGTCGCCCACTCAAAATCCTTCTAATTCGATTATTCAGTGAACGCGCAACGCTGAACGAGGCATTCGTTCATTATTATCAATTCTGACTTTAATGAGTTGGAAGGGTTGTGCTCGCCCCAATAAAACTTATCGTTAATGTTTTATCAGCGTTCTGCGTGCGCCGTTTTTATATTAAATAAAAATTATTAAAAAGTGTTTGCGGACTAATTAAAAAGTGATTTAACGTTTTCCCGTCGCCGTAACCTGGCGCCGCAAGCCCCTCTGCCTGCGGCCCTGCAATCGGCTGACAGGCCAGAACACCGTGCCTGGCTTACGACACTCACGACCATTAAACGAAGTATCTGTTCGCGGCCCACGTTCGTCCGAGTTTTATAACGCCCCCGTTCAGCGACGTAACGCCGCTCAACTTTCCGCGTTCGTAAACAGGCAAACAACGTAGACCTCTTACACAACTTCCAGACATCAAGGACGTTATCATGAGCATTCAAAAACAACTGTTGACCCGCAAGAAATCGGAACTAAGCGCCCATCCGATCTTCTCTGAAATTGATTCACTGGACGTGCTGCGACGGTTCATGGAGGCGCATGTCTTCGCGGTCTGGGACTTCATGTCGCTGACCAAACGCCTGCAGCAGGAGCTGACCTGCACCCGTTTGCCCTGGCTGCCGCCCAAAGACCCGAAGGCTGCACGGCTGATCAACGAGATCGTGCTGGGCGAGGAGTCGGACGACCGACTCGAGCACGGCCATTACAGCCATTTCGAGCTATACCTGGATGCCATGCGTGAAGTCGGCGCCAGCACGGCGCGGGTCGAGCGCTTCGTCGAGCTGCAGAACGAAGGCGTCCACTACGCAACCGCGCTGGAGAGCGTGAAGGCCGGCAAGGCCGAGGCCTGCTTCGTTCGCGACACCCTCGACATCGCCCTCAACGCCCCTGCGCACAGTGTCGCGGCGGCCTTTCTGCATGGCCGGGAGAGCGTCATCCCGCAAATGTTCCAACGCATCCTCGACGACTGGGGCATCACCGCCAACCAGGCGCCAACCTTTCGCTATTACCTTGAACGCCACATTGAGGTCGACTCCGAAGACCACGGCCCCGCCGCTGAATCCCTGCTCGCGCGCCTGGTGGACGGCGATGAGCAACGCGAGCAGCAAGTCTATGAGGCCGCCATCGCTGCGGTTGAGAGCCGCATCGCCTTGTGGGACGCCCTGCGCGTGAGCATGCGCGAGCCGGCGCTGGAAGTCAGCGCGTGAGCCCCGCGCTTGTGCAATCCCTCCGCTCTCACCACAAGGACGACACCATGAAAGCCGAAGACTACCTGTCCTTTGCCGACGCTTGGGAAGGCCGTGCGACGATCCGCACCCGCCCGCGCCGCATCGTCGAAAACGACGAAAAACTGATCTACCCGCTGAGTCGCCAACCCTTGGTGCTCAGCGAAACCTTCACTCGCGAATGCCCTCATTTGCGTGACTTCGCGCTGATCCAGAGCCTGTACAAATTCATCAACGATGTGGTGATCTTCGAGACCGAAATCGTCGACAAGACCGCCCGCAGCATCGCCAAGGACAACTTCGCGATCCGCTTCCCGTTCGCCTGCCGCTACGACGCCATGACCGTGGTGGTCGACGAGGATTACCACGCGCTGGTGGCGATGGACTTCATGCAGCAGACCATCGCGCTGACCGGCATCCAGCCGATTCACCTGCCGCTGGAAATCGAATTGAGCCGCGCCATTCCCGCTGCACTGGCCCTGGCGCCCGATCATTTGCGCAGCGCGGTCGAGCTGATTTGCGTGGCCATCGCCGAAAACACTGTGACCAATGATGTCGCGGCGTTCGCCAAGGACGACACGGTCAAGCAATCAGTGAAGGGGCTGATGGCCGATCACCTGCTCGACGAGGGCCGCCATTCGGGCTTCTGGGCGCGGCTGGTGCGCATTTACTGGAACGTCGCACCCGAAGAAGACCGTCAGATCATTGCGCAGATCATGCCGGTTTTCATTGCTCAATATTTGACCAACGACATCCAGAAGTCCTTCGACTTCGTGCTCATCGACCACCTCACCGTGGCCGAACCAATCAAGCAGGCGCTCAGGGATGAAACCCAGGCGATGAGCTTCCCGATCAACCGCCATCACCCGCTGGTGGGCAACATCGTACGCTTCTTCAAGGCCAGTGCGATGCTCGAATCCCCCTGCGTGCAACAGGCCCTTGCCGACTACCTGCCGGCAGGAGGCGCGCAATGAAGCGTCTTACGATTGTGCTCATCGGCCACAGCCGGGCCTTGAGCGAACTGAGCGCCGAACTCGACAGCCATGGGCATCAGCTGCATCACCTGACCGATGCACAGGCCTTGGAAAACAGCCCCTTGAGCGGCGTCTCGATGCTCATCGAAGACGGCACGCTGGATCTGGCGAGCGCGCGCCTGCAAGCCTTCAACGCCCCGGTGCATCTGGGTCTGCGCGTGGGATTGACCGCAAGTGCTCACCCCGGGCTGCCACGCGTGGAGTGGCTGTGCTGGTTTGGCTCGGCGACTGCCCAACGTTTGATCGCCCGGGAAACCGTGCCCGCCGAGCCTTCGGGCAATGGCCGCATGCTGCGTGACAGCGCCGTGGCTGCGCTGATCGACAGCATCGCCCTGCAGGTCAGCCGCTATTCCCGCGACGCCGAGCATTTCGCTCGGGCGGAGCGGGTGGAGCCGCCCCAGAGCGAGTGGCAGGACGGTCTGCACATGCTGGATCGTCTGGCCTTCGAGCATCGCTTCAATGACACCGCGCAGCCACATTTGCTGAACATCGCGCAGCACTCGCTGGTGGCACGACTGGACCACAGCTTCACCAGGTTTGGCGACCGTTGTGCGTTGTGCCTCGGCGAGCAGCGCATCAGCTACGACGCGTTGCGCGCACATTGCGTGGCGATTCAGGCGCAGATGCAGCTCCTGCTGGAGCACTCGGAAAGCGAGCCGTTGGTGATCGGCATCTGCCTGCCGAAATCGGCGGCCCTGTTCGCGGGGATTCTGGCGATTCTCGGCTATGGCGCGGTTTATCTGCCGCTGGACCCCAGCCAGCCGCTGCAGCGCCAGCAGTACATTCTGGAAAACGCCAAAGCCGCGCTGTTGCTTCACGACGGTCTGCACCCGTTAGCCGGGCAGTGCGTGCCGGGGCTGAACATCAGCGATATCGAGGTCACGCCGACAGCGGATTCCCTGATGCGACACGCCCCACACGCCGATGCGCCGTGCATGGCGCTGTACACCTCGGGCACCACCGGGCACCCCAAGGGCGTGATGCTCAGCCAGCGCAATCTCAGCCATTTCACGGCCTGGTACGCCGATTACGTCAGCCTGTCCGAGCACAGCCGGGTGTTGCAGTTCTCGACCCTGAGCTTCGACTCCTCAGTGATCGACATCTTCCCAACGCTGCTCAGCGGCGCAGCGCTGGTGGTCGCCAGCGAAGACCAACGTCGCGATCCGCTGCAACTGGTCGAGCTGCTCGGGCAGAACCTCAGCCACGCGTTCCTGCCCCCTGCGCTGCTGAGTATTCTGCCGCTGGAAAAACCGCTGACCCTCGAACACCTGTGCACCGGTGGCGACGTCTGCGAGCCCTACGTGATCGAGCGCCTGGCCGCGCAATGCCCGTTCCACAACCTGTACGGCCCGACCGAAGCCACGGTGCTGATCACCGCCGGGCAGTTCCAGCCGGGCAGCAGCAATCGCAATCTCGGGCGCCCCATCGCCAACAGCCAGTTGCTGATTCTCGATGAACACCTGCAGCCGGTTGCCGAGCAGACAGCGGGCGAGCTGTACATCGTCGGGCCTGGCGTGGGACTGGGTTACATCCACAACCCGGCGCTCACCGCCGAGCGCTATGTGCAGATCGCTTTGGGCGATGGCGAGAGTCTGCGCGCCTATCGCACAGGGGATATCGGCAAGTGGACCGAGGCTGGCATCGAGCTGTCGGGCCGACGCGACAATCAGGTGAAAATCCGCGGCTTTCGCGTCGAGCCTGAGGAGATCGAGCATTGCCTGCGCGACAGCCAGCTGTATCGGCAAGTCGCGGTGGTGGTCGACGAGCAGCGACGGATTCTGGCGTTTCTCGCCCAGCCCCACGGGGTCGAGCCTGATGCCGCGCGGCACTTGCTCAAGGCGCATGTCGAGCGCCTGCTGCCCGATTACATGCGCCCGGCCGCCTACACGGAGCTGGCCAACATGCCGTTCGCCAACAACGGCAAAGTCGACCGCAAGGCGCTGCTGCAACTGCCGATCAACCTCATCGAACAGGCGCCTCGTCGTCAACCGGAAACCGACAACGAACGTCTGCTGCTGAGCCTGTGGGCCGAGCTGCTGGAGCTGCCGCCGGGGGATATTTCCACCGAAGAGAGCTTCTTTAATCTCGGCGGCCACTCGATCCTGCTGTCGCAAATGCTCTTGGGGATTCGTGAGCATATCGGCCGCAGCATTCCGATCAACCGCTTCATCGAAGCGCCGACGCTGATCAACCTGGCCTCGCTGCTCGACAGCGATGGCGCGTCGTCCTGGACGGTCAGCCCGCAAGCGATCAAGGACGCCAGCACACCGCTCGAT
>CAURWS010000203.1:0-6561 GCA_963528485.1 uncultured Pseudomonas sp.
GGCCAAGGCCATCCCGCCGGTGCTCGAAGGCCGCGACCTGATGGCCGCTGCGCAAACCGGCACCGGCAAGACCGCCGGTTTCGCCTTGCCGTTGCTGCAACGCCTGACCATGGAAGGCCCTAAAGTTGCGGCCAACTCGGTGCGAGCGCTGGTCCTGGTGCCGACCCGCGAGCTGGCCGAGCAGGTTCACGAAGCGATTCGCCAATACGCCGAGCACCTGCCGCTGACCACCTACGCGGTCTACGGCGGCGTGAGCATCAACCCGCAAATGATGAAGCTGCGCCGGGGCGTCGACGTGCTGGTGGCCACGCCGGGCCGTCTGCTCGACCTGCATCGCCAGAACGCCGTGAAGTTTTCCCAGCTGCAGACCCTGATCCTCGACGAAGCCGATCGCATGCTCGATCTGGGCTTCTCGGAAGAGCTGCGCGACATCTATGCCGCGCTGCCCAAGCGTCGTCAGACCTTGCTGTTCTCCGCGACCTTCTCCGAGCCGATCCGACTGCTGGCCGGGCAGATGCTCGACAACCCGCTGAGCATCGAAGTCAGCCCGCGCAACGTCGCGGCTTCCTCGGTCAAGCAGTGGGTCGTGACCGTCGACAAGAAGCGCAAGAGCGAGCTGTTCATTCACCTGCTGAAAAAGCTGCGCTGGAGCCAAGTGCTGGTATTCGCCAAGACCCGCGTGGGCGTCGACCAATTGGTGGATCGCCTGCAAGGCCTGAGCATCAACGCTGACGGCATTCATGGCGACAAGCCGCCGGCCACTCGCCCGCGCGCGCTGGACCGTTTCAAGACCGGTGAGGTACAGATCCTGGTCGCCACTGACGTCGCCGCGCGCGGCTTGGACATCGATGACCTGCCGACCGTGGTCAACCTCGACCTGCCAATCGTCGCCGAAGACTACGTGCACCGCATCGGTCGCACCGGCCGTGCCGGGCAAACCGGTGAAGCGATTTCCCTGGTCTGCGCCGACGAAGTCGACCTGCTCAGCGCCATTGAAGTCCTGACCCGCCAGACCCTGCAGCGCAAGGAAGAGCCGGACTTCGAGCCCGAGCACCGCGTGCCGGTCACCGATGCCAGCGGCCAGATCCTGAAAAAACCGAAAAAGCCCAAGAAGCCGAAAACCAGCGGCGGTGGCGGCAAGCGCAATCTGGGCAAGTGGGTGGATAGCGGCGAGACCGCAGCCGATGTGCCTGCGGCCAAGCCGGTGCGCAAGGTGCCGGTTTTCAATACCGGGCCGCGCAAGAAGAAGCCCTGAGGATCAGCGTGTGTTCAGGATGTCCTGATAAAGCGCTGCGTATGAGCTCACCATCTTCTCAGCGGTGAAGACGTCTTCGTACCGCTGAGCAGCCTTGATGCCCATCCGGCTGGCCAGTTCCCGATCATTCCACAGCGTCATCATGGCCGCTGCCAGGGCATTCGAATCGCGGGGCGGCACCACCAGGCCGGTCTCGTTTGCAATGTTGATGAATGTCGTACCGCTGCCCATCTCACACGAGATCATCGGTTTGCCATACATCGCGCCCTCCAGCAGAGAGATGCCGAACGACTCGGAGCGCAGGTGAGACGGGAAGACAAACGCTTCGCACAGCGTCAGCAGCGCGTTTTTGTCTTCATCGGGCAGTCCGCCCAGAAACTTCACGTTGTTCAAACCCAGCGCCGCCGCCTTGGCCTTGAGCTGAGCCTCGTCATGCCCACCGCCCATGATCACGACAGGTAGTTGCGTCTGATGCGCAGCTTCCAGCAGAAAATCCAGGCCTTTGTAATAACGCAGTGCGCCAACAAACAGGAAAAACCGCTCGCCCAGTTGCTGCTTCCAGTGTGCGAGTCTGGAAGGCGACGGGGCAGGGTAAGTGGCCCGGTCGAGACCGTAGGGAATGATTTCGACCTTGTCTTTGAAGCGGGTCAGTACTTCGCTGCTGGCGGCGTAGTTCGGCGACGATGCCACGATCCTGTCGACGCTACCGAGGAATCGGTTCATCAGCGGCGTATAGAGCTTGAGCAAGGTTTGCTGTTTGACGATGTCCGAGTGGTAGCTGACCACTGATGGCTTTTTAAGGCGTGTGAGAAAGTGCGCCAGATCCATATAGGGCCACGGGAAGTGGTAATGCACGATATCGGCTTGAGCGGCGAGCTCTTTGAAGTCACCAATGCCGGAAAGCGAAAGGCCTGTCGATGCAACGTGCAGGTCCAGCCTGGAGCGGTGGATGGTGTGGCTGCCAACGGTCTCGTTGCGTGCCGAGCCATTGGCGCTCAGGTACAGAACATGCGGCTCGATACCGTAAGCGGCGCTGCCCTCTGAGAGCTGGAAAATGACCTGCTCGATCCCGCCTCCCGGGCTCTCTGGAAAGTAGGTCTTGAAGAAGTGCAGAACTTTAGTCATCAGGGATCTCTGACGAAGCAGTAACGCCCGCAGGTCGCGAGTGCGCTCAACGGATCGAACGGGAATGTGAGAGGCAGAGAATAAAGGAAAACCCGAAGCGCCTTACAGCGCTTCGGGTTTGATCTGCCGGATCAGGACTGGCCCAGCATCCAGCGTAGCGTTTCGCTCAGCTCAGGCGTGTGCCAGCCTGGCACCAGAGACTTGAGCCTGCTGTTGTCGCCGCAAAGGGTTTTCACCTCATTGGCCCTGACGAACGCCGGATTGACCTCGACACTGAGGTCGTGCCCGCTGATCGTACGGCACATGTCGATCACTTCGCGCAGCGAGTGGGTTTTGCCCGAGCTCACATTGACGAACTGACCGAATGGCTTGGCTTCCAGCAGGCCTCTGTACGCTGCGACCAACGAGCGCACATCGCTGAAGTCACGCCAGACATCCAGGTTCCCCAATTCGATTTTCTCGGCTTTCTCACGAAAGTGTTTGACGATCTTGGGGAGCAGGAAGTTATCCGCCTGGCCGACACCGGTGTAGTTGAACGGGCGGGCAATGATGATCGGCAGCCGACCGAACCACAGGCTGGCCATGTACTCCATGGCCAGTTTGCTGACGGCGTAGTCGTTGGCAGGCGCCGGGGTGGTGCTTTCATCGAGCAGCCCCTGCGAGGCGTTGCCGTACACATTGGCGCTGCTGGCGAGCAAAACGCTTTCTGGTGCTTTGCCACTGTTGGCGATGGCTTCCAGCAGGTTGCGCGTGCCAATCAGGTTGACCTGATAGAACGCATCCGCTGCGCCGTGCCCCACGAACGCAAGAGCGGCCAGGTGCACAACGATGTCAGGCTGAATATCCGCCAGTAGCTTGCTCAGGCCCACCGCATCGGTGAGGTCGGCCTGGTGATAATTGGTTTCATTGGAGGGTTGGCTGCCAAGGCCTATCACCTCGCAGCCTTGAGCGGCCAGCTCGGCTGCCATGTAGCGCCCCGTAAAACCTTGAATACCCGTTATCAGTGCACGCTTACCGGCAATACTCATCAGAAGGAAAATCCTTTTTCATTTCGACGCAGGTCCGCTTCAACCATCATGCGGCACAGCTCTTCCAGATTGGTCTTCGGCTCCCAGCCCAGGACTTCTTTGGCCTTCAGCGGGTTACCGATCAGCAGCTCGACTTCGGCAGGACGGTAGAACTTCGGATTCACGACGACCAGTACCTTGCCGGTTGCGGCGCAAGTACCTTTCTCTTCTTCCGCTTCACCGCTCCAGTTGATGGTGATGTCGACAGCCTTGAACGCCATCGTCACGAAATCGCGAACGGTTTCGGTGCGGTTGGTCGCCAGTACGAAGGTATCCGGCTCATCCGCCTGCAGCATGCGCCACATGCCCTCGACATACTCTTTGGCAAAGCCCCAGTCGCGCTTGGCGTCCATGTTGCCCAGTTCCAGCGTGTCCTGCAGACCCAGCTTGATCTTGGCAACAGTGTCGGTGATCTTGCGCGTCACGAACTCACGACCGCGCAGCGGCGACTCGTGGTTGAACAGGATGCCGCTGGTGGCGAAGATCCCGTACGACTCGCGATAGTTGATGGTCATCCAGTGCGCGTAGAGCTTGGCAACGCCATAAGGGCTGCGCGGGTAGAACGGCGTGGTTTCGACCTGAGGAATTTCCTGAACCTTACCGAACATCTCGGAAGTCGAGGCCTGGTAGAAGCGCGCCTTCGGATTGACGATGCGGATGGCTTCCAGCAGGTTAACCGCGCCCAGGCCGGTAATCTCGGCTGTGGTCAGCGGCTGATCGAAGGACACACCCACGAAGCTTTGCGCTGCCAGGTTATAAACCTCTGTTGCTTCAGTGGTTTGCAGCAGACGAATACTCGCCGACAGGTCGGTCAGGTCGTACTCGACCAGATGCAGATTAGGGTTGTTCTGGATGCCCAGCTCTTCGATCCGCCAGAAATTGACAGAACTGGTACGACGGTAGGTGCCGTAGACGGTGTAGCCCTTGGCAAGCAGCAGTTCAGCCAGGTAGGCGCCGTCTTGACCAGTGATGCCGGTAACGATTGCTTTCATGCGAATCCTTTGAACTCCATTCGGGTGCCGTTACGGCACATGTTGGGTGAAATCGGGTTGAGCAGGGGGGTAATGGTACAACGGCGTGCATCAGGCATACAAAACTTCTAGCCAGTCATCCATGTCCTGTCGACCGCCATCCTTTGCGCCACATGCCGCGTTTTCTGAGGCTTACGCGCATGGCTTTGGGTTTTCTGCGTTGTGAGCTGTGCCTATGGTCATTCGATGGGCATGGTGATAGAAATCTCAGACCTCATACTGGAGAGTCAATTCAATGGAAAGTTTGGCAGCGCGTCAGGATTTGGTAACCGAAGTCTATAAACTCCTCCATAAAGACATTTCGCCGCAAGATGCCGCAGACGTCGTATCAAGCTATTCTTTTGTAGAGCGTGATCTGGATCTTCTGAGCGTTCTGCTCCTGTCCAAGGAAGGGTTGGACAATGTGAGTCGCGGCGCGATGGATACCCATCTTTATCTGATGCACAACGCCCGCCTGAAAATGGTCAAGCATCTGCTGCCTGCCGGGGATGTCATCCTCGATCTGGGTGGTGCCAACGCCCCTCTTCACCATATGGGCTATCCACACGACTATTCGAAGATCGTGTTGATCGATCTGCCGACCGAAGAGCGTCACAAGGATTTCCAGGTCGTGCTCGATGACAGCGATGGCAAAGTCATACTGCGGTACGAGGACATGACCGATCTCAAAGGGATTGCATCGAGCAGTGTCGATCTGGTGTGGTCAGGGCAAAGCATCGAACATGTAACCCCCGCTCAAGGACGGCGCATGTGCGAAGAGGCATTTCGGGTTCTCAAGCCTGGTGGCCACTTCTGCCTCGACACGCCGAACGGAAGTATCAGCAGCGTGCACGCGGCGACTGTCGGTAATCAGTTCATTCATCCAGATCACAAAATCGAGTACACCCCCGATCAGTTGCGGACCCTTTTGGTCGAGTGCGGTTTTCAGATCGAGGAAGAATGGGGGATCTGTGAAATGCCGATCACCTCGAAAACCGGCCGTTTCAGTTACGACGATTTTTTGGTGGGCGGCGCCATCACCAAGAACATTGACGACGCTTACATCCAGTTCTTTAACTGCCTTAAACCCTGATAGCGGATAGGTTGAAGCGGCATCGAGAGCATCAATGCCGCATCTCGGCCTAACGCTTGAAGTGGCAGATCATGGCGAAGTCGACGTCTTCACACTGAGCTGACTCCGAATCGGGGAGAAGGCGTTTGATGTGGGCGATATCGCTAAACTCGCTCTTCACGAATACAAATACCGATTGATGAATGTCCGCGCCTGCGATCTCGGACTTCACGCTGTCCTCATCGCAGGGCGGCTGATGACGTGCAATGTAACCCGTGTTCATCTTCAAGTTGTGTAGCGACACGTAATTCATCGCCGGGATCAGCGTTGTCAGCGTGTCGGCCTTCCCGCATCTGAACTTCGGATAGTAGTAAAGGAATCGTGCTTCCTTACCAATTTGATTGTCCCAAGCCGATTGGTTCAGCAGTGGTGTGTAAGGCCGATTCAATCCGGCTTTGAAGTTCGAGCGCTGCATCTTCAGGTCGGTAAACTGCACTACGGTCAGGATCAGCATCACCAAGAACAGAAGTTTTCGCGGCAGCTTTCTGTAAAGCGTGACCAGCTAAAAGATCAAGACCATGTAACCAACGGGCCAAAAAAACCGCCCCGATGCCCTGAATTGTGAGGTCAAAACGGTCATGAAATCCGGATAGTTGATGACCGCAATCTGGCGAGTGCCCATGTAGATTGAGTTGGACAGTGCATAAATCGAGAACAACACGAAGACGGTTGTCAGGTAGCGGTGGCGCCTGATCGTCACCCAGCCTTCACGCTTGAGGTGCACCAGCGCGTAGATGAAAGCCGCAATGACCCCAGCGCCCAAATAATTGAACCCCTCATACTGTCCCGGCATTGAGGCGTCTGGGATCGCCACGTACGATCCCCCAGTGATGGGCGAGAGCAGGTTCATGGAGTAATAGCCAAACCCCCACTCCGGCGATACTTGACCTATCGGCATCGGCAACAATGCGAGCGCCATCGTCACCCCCAAAACTGCAAGTGGGATCGCGACTCTGAGGATCGAGCGACGAC
>CAURWS010000204.1:0-6547 GCA_963528485.1 uncultured Pseudomonas sp.
TATCTCGACAGAGAGAGTCGCGTCTGATAGAGCACACAGTTTTTTAACTGATTTGCGTAGGAAACCGTCCCGCACCGACATTCGGGTGTGCCGAAGCCTTCGTTTCGGGTGCCCAAAGGTCGTGTTTAGGCTAGAATGCACGGCCTCAAAGCACACCCCCTTCCCCGAGGCTGTCCCGACGATGTTGATCCTGCGTGGTGCTCCCGCCCTTTCCGCCTTCCGCCACAAGAAATTACTTGAGCAGCTGAACGATAAAGTTCCGGCTGTCAGTGGCCTGTACGCTGAATTCGCTCACTTCGCTGAGGTTACCGGCGTTCTGACCGAGGATGAGCAGCAAGTGCTGGCCCGTCTGCTGAAATACGGCCCGAGCGTGCCGGTTCAGGAACCTCGTGGTCGTCTGTTCCTGGTGTTGCCGCGTTTCGGCACCATTTCGCCGTGGTCGAGCAAGGCCACCGACATCGCGCGCAACTGCAGCCTGACCAAGATCCAGCGCATCGAGCGCGGCATTGCCTTTTATGTAGAAGGCCAGTTCAGCGACGCCGACGCGCAACTGATCGCTGACAGCCTGCACGACCGCATGACCCAGGTGGTACTCGCCGCTCAGGAAGAAGCTGCCGGCCTGTTCAGCCATGCCGAGCCAAAGCCGCTGACTGCAGTGGACGTGCTGGGTGGCGGTCGCGCCGCGCTGGAAAAAGCCAACGTCGAGCTGGGCCTGGCCCTGGCCGAAGACGAAATCGAGTATCTGGTCAACGCTTTCGTTGGCCTCAAGCGCAACCCGCACGATATCGAACTGATGATGTTCGCCCAGGCGAACTCCGAGCACTGCCGCCACAAGATCTTCAACGCCAGTTGGGACATCGACGGCCAGAGCCAGGAAAAAAGCCTGTTCGGCATGATCAAGAACACCTATCAGATGCACAACGAAGGCGTGCTGTCCGCTTATAAGGACAACGCCTCGGTGATCGTTGGCCACACGGCCGGTCGCTTCTTCCCGAACCCTGAGACCCGCCAGTACGGCGCGGTGCAGGAGCCGGTGCACATTCTGATGAAGGTCGAGACCCACAACCACCCCACCGCGATCGCCCCGTTCCCGGGCGCTTCCACCGGTTCCGGTGGCGAGATCCGCGACGAAGGCGCAACCGGCCGTGGCGCCAAGCCAAAGGCGGGCCTGACCGGTTTCACCGTTTCCAACCTGAACATTCCGGGTTTCGAGCAGCCTTGGGAGAAGCCGTACGGCAAGCCTGAGCGCATCGTTACCCCGCTGGACATCATGATCGAAGGTCCGCTGGGCGGCGCTGCGTTCAATAACGAATTCGGTCGTCCGGCCCTGACCGGCTACTTCCGTACCTTCGAGCAGTCCATCAATACCCCGCACGGCGATGAAGTCCGTGGCTACCACAAGCCGATCATGCTGGCCGGTGGCATGGGCAACATCCGTGAAGAACACGTGCAGAAAGGCGAGATTACCGTCGGTGCCAAGCTGATCGTGCTCGGCGGCCCGGCGATGCTGATCGGTCTGGGTGGTGGCGCCGCTTCCTCCATGGCCACCGGCACCAGCTCGGCGGACCTGGACTTCGCCTCCGTTCAGCGTGAAAACCCTGAAATGGAGCGTCGTTGCCAGGAAGTCATCGACCGTTGCTGGCAGCTGGGCGACAAGAACCCGATCGCCTTCATCCACGACGTTGGCGCGGGCGGTCTGTCCAACGCCTTCCCTGAGCTGGTCAACGACGGCGGCCGTGGCGGTCGCTTCGAACTGCGCAACGTGCCGAACGACGAGCCAGGCATGGCACCGCTGGAAATCTGGAGCAACGAATCCCAGGAGCGTTACGTCCTGGCCGTCAGCGCCCCGGATTTCGAACGTTTCAAGGCCATTTGTGAGCGCGAGCGTTGCCCGTTCGCGGTCGTCGGTGAAGCCACCGAAGAGCCGCAACTGACCGTGACCGACAGCCATTTCGGCAATAACCCGGTGGACATGCCGCTGGAAGTGTTGCTGGGCAAGGCGCCACGCATGCACCGTTCGGCCGTTCGCGAAGCCGAACTGGGCGACGATTTCGACCCGAGCAGCCTGGAACTCGAAGAGAGCGTTCAGCGCGTATTGCGTCACCCGGCTGTTGCCAGCAAGAGCTTTTTGATCACCATCGGTGACCGCAGCATTACCGGCTTGGTCAACCGTGACCAGATGGTCGGTCCGTGGCAGGTTCCGGTGGCTGACGTTGCCGTCACCGCCACCAGCTTCGACGTCTATACCGGTGAAGCCATGGCCATGGGCGAACGCACGCCGCTGGCGTTGCTGGATGCCCCGGCGTCCGGCCGCATGGCGATCGGCGAGACCCTGACCAACCTCGCGGCCTCAAGCATCGAGAAGATTTCCGACATTAAACTGTCGGCCAACTGGATGTCCGCAGCCGGTCACCCGGGTGAAGACGCGCGCCTGTACGACACCGTGAAAGCGGTCGGCATGGAGCTGTGCCCTGAGCTGGGCATCACCATTCCGGTGGGCAAGGACTCCATGTCCATGAAAACCCGCTGGAGCGATGAGGGCGCGGAAAAAACCGTCACCTCGCCGCTGTCCCTGATCGTTACCGGTTTCGCCCCGGTTGCCGACATTCGCAAGACCCTGACCCCGCAGCTGCGCATGGACAAGGGCGAGACGGACCTGATCCTGATCGACCTGGGCCGTGGCCAGAACCGCATGGGTGCGTCGATTCTCGCGCAGACCCACGGCAAGCTGGGCAAGGTCGCACCGGACGTCGACGACGCTGAAGACCTGAAGGCGTTCTTCGCCGTGATTCAGGGCCTCAACGCCGACGGCCACCTGCTGGCCTACCACGACCGTTCCGACGGCGGCCTGATGACCACCGTGCTGGAAATGGCCTTCGCCGGTCATTGCGGTCTGAACCTGGAACTCGACACCCTGACCGGCAAGCGTGAAAAAGTCGCGGCCATTCTCTTCAACGAAGAGCTGGGTGCGGTGATTCAGGTGCGTCAGGACGCAACGCCGGTCGTGCTCGCACAGTTCAGCGCTGCTGGCCTGGGCGAAGACTGCGTGGCGGTGATCGGCAAGCCGGTCAACAATAGCGAAGTGGCTGTCAGCCTGAACGGCGAAGAACTGTTCAAGGGCGACCGCCGTCTGCTGCAACGTCAGTGGAGCGAAACCAGCTACCAGATCCAGCGTCTGCGCGACAACGCCGACTGCGCCGATCAGGAGTTCGACGCCCTGCTGGAAGAAGACAACCCGGGCCTGAGCGTCAAGCTGGGCTACGACGTCAACGACAACATCGCAGCGCCCTACATCAAGAAAGGCGTGCGCCCACAAGTGGCGGTCCTGCGTGAGCAGGGCGTGAACGGTCAGGTTGAAATGGCCGCGGCGTTCGACCGCGCCGGTTTCGCCTCGGTTGACGTGCACATGAGCGACATCCTCGCCGGCCGTGTCGACCTGAACGAGTTCAAGGGCCTGGTGGCGTGTGGCGGTTTCTCCTACGGCGACGTCCTCGGCGCCGGCGAAGGCTGGGCCAAGTCCGCGCTGTTCAACACCCGCGCACGTGATGCGTTCCAAGGCTTCTTCGAGCGTTCCGACAGCTTCGCCCTGGGCGTGTGCAACGGTTGCCAGATGATGTCCAACCTGCACGAGCTGATTCCGGGCAGCGAGTTCTGGCCGCACTTCGTGCGCAACCGCTCCGAGCAGTTCGAAGCGCGCGTGGCGATGGTCGAGATCCAGAAGTCGGCGTCGATCTTCCTGCAAGGCATGGCCGGTTCGCGCATGCCGATCGCCATTGCCCACGGCGAAGGCCATGCGGAATTCAAATCGTCCGACGCACTGCTCGAAACCGACGTGTCCGGCACCGTGGCGATGCGTTTCGTCGATAACCACGGCAAAGTCACCGAAAGCTACCCGGCCAACCCGAACGGCTCGCCGCGCGGTATCACCGGCCTGACCACCCGCGACGGTCGCGTCACCATCATGATGCCGCACCCTGAGCGCGTGTTCCGCGCCGTGAACAACTCGTGGCGTCCGGATGAGTGGGCTGAAGATGGCGCGTGGATGCGTATGTTCAGGAACGCGCGCGTCTGGGTGAATTGATAGGGGATGTACAAGTTCGCCTTCTTCGTACCGCCGAGCCATGTGGAAGAGGTCAAGAGTGCGTTGTTCGCCGCCGGTGCGGGGCGAATCGGTGCTTATGACAGCTGCTCATGGCAGGTGCTGGGTCAAGGCCAGTTTCGCCCATTGGACGGCAGCCAGCCGTTTATTGGGCAGACCGGCGAGATCGAGCAGGTGCAGGAGTGGAAGGTCGAGCTTGTGGTCGCCGATGAGTTGATTCAGCAGGTTGTGGCTGCCCTCAAAAGCAGCCACCCCTACGAAACCCCGGCTTATGAAGTGTGGAAGCTCGCGGATTTCTGAAGCAGATTGCGTCTGGCACACTGCAAAACTTGTGGGCTCCCACAGAGGTGAAATGCCGACCCTGCGAGCGAGTTTCAACCGGTTTTAACCATCCCCCGCAACACTTCGCTCAGCCCCTGCGCTCCATCCCCCACCAACACATGCCACACGCCGTTCCCGAGGTTCCTGACCCCTTGTGCCCCCAGCGTTTCCAGCTGATGAGCCGCCAGCGATTGTCCTTCCTTTAACTGCACCCGCAGACGCGTCAGGGCCACGCATTCCACCTCCATCACACCCTTGCCACCCAGCGCCTTGAACCACTGCGAGGCGTGGGCGATGTCGACGGTCTGACGAGGCGCGTCGATCACCGGCTCTCCAGCAACCCGTGCTTTGGCCGCATGGGGCAGGGCGTTGCGCAGTTCGTCCGCCAGACCATCCGCCATTGGCCCGACCACCACCTGCAGGCTTCCGGCATTGCCTGGTCGCACCACGGCCATCGCGCCCAGGGCTTTCAATGCACTGTCCTGCGCCTTGCTGCGATCCGCCAGTTGCAGACGCAGGCGCGTGGTGCAGGCGTCGATGCCCAACAGGTTGTCGGCACCGCCCAAGGCCTTGATGTACGCGCCCGCGCGGTCACTCTGCGCCACGTGAGCGGCGCTGCTGGTGACCTGTTCGCGGCCCGGGGTCTTCAGGTTGAAACGCTTGATGCACTGATCGAACACCACGTAGTACACCAGCGCATACGCCAGCCCCAGCGGGAACACCAGCCAGCCGTTGGTGGACTTGCCCCAGCCCAGCGCCATGTCGATCGCGCCGCCCGAGAAGGTGAAGCCCAAGTGAATATTGAGCATGTTCGCCAAGGCCATCGACAGCCCGGTCAGCAGTGCGTGCAGCACGTACAGCATGGGCGCGAGGAACATGAAGGCGAACTCGATGGGCTCGGTCACCCCGGTCAGCGCCGAGGTCAGTGCCATCGACAGCAGAATCCCGCCGATCAGCTTGCGGTTCTCCGGCAACGCGTTGCGGTACATCGCCAGACACGCCGCAGGCAGGCCGAAAATCATCATCGGGAACATGCCGGTCATGAACTGGCCGGCATGCGGGTCGCCTGCGAAATAGCGCGCCAGATCGCCCGTCACTGCACGCCCCGTTTCCGGATCGCTGAAGGTGCCAAAGACGAACCACACCAGATTGTTGAGGATGTGATGCAGGCCGGTGACGATCAGGATGCGGTTCATCACGCCGAAGAAAAACGCGCCGATGCTGCCGCTTTCCAGCATTAATTGGCCGAGGGTGTTGATGCCCTGCTGAACCGGCGGCCAGATCAGGCCGAACAGCAGGCCCAAAGCGACCGCCGACAAGCCGGTGACGATCGGCACGAAGCGCCGACCGCCAAAAAAGGCCAGGTACTCGGGCAGGGCGATGTCCTTGAAGCGGTTGTACATCGCGCCGCCCAGCAGGCCCGCGATGATCCCGGCGAGCATGCCCATGTCGATGTGCGGGTCGAGGACCTTGAGCGTCGAGGTCATCACCAGATAGCCGATCGCCCCGGCCAGGCCTGCCGTGCCGTTGTTGTCGCGGGCGAACCCCACGGCGATGCCGATGGCGAAGATCAGCGCCAGGTTGCTGAAGATCGCGTTGCCGGCCGAGTGAATGATCGCGATGTCGAGCAGGTCGGTGTCACCCAGACGCAGCAAAAGCCCGGCGATCGGCAGAATCGCGATGGGCAGCATCAACGCGCGGCCCAGTCGCTGTAACCCTTCGATGAAGTGTTGGTACACGGCGTCTCTCCTTGAGGTTTTCGTTCTTGTTATTCAGGCGATGTCTGGTCAGTCAGGCGCTGGCTTTGCGCGTCAGCACCTGGGACTGAAAAGTGCGACAGGCTTCGCGCACGTCTTCGGCGCTGCTCAGGTTCAACAGGTGCTGCGCCAGCGCCTGGCATTGCCGGGTATCCAGTTCGCGCACCTGAGCCTTGATCTGCGCGACCTGCGGCGGGCTCACCGACAACTCGCGCACGCCCAGGCCAATCAGCACGGCGGTGGCCAGCGGGTCCGAGGCCAGCGCGCCGCACACGCCGACCCAACGGCCTTTGCTCTCGGCGGCGCTGCAGGTCATGGCGATCAGTCGCAGCAGCGCGGGGTGCAGCGCATCGACGCGAGCGGCCAGGCC
>CAURWS010000205.1:0-6539 GCA_963528485.1 uncultured Pseudomonas sp.
GCAGCACTCAGTGCAGCACCGCGGAACAGGTTGCCGCCGCCGATGACCAGACCGACCTGCACGCCAATTCCAACCAGCTGACCGACTTCCAGTGCCATGCGATCCAGCACTTTGGGATCGATACCGAACTCTTCGGACCCCATCAGGGCCTCGCCGCTAAGCTTGAGTAGAATGCGTTTATAGCGAGCTTGATAACCACTGCCCTGCTGAGCCATTGCGAATCTCTCCTGCGGCATCTTGAAAAAAATGTACGGTGGCGGTGCCTTGAGCCTGCGCTAACTCTAGGCCACTGCCTGAGGGATGTGCAGTTTGCACCTGTCACACCCCCGAAAAAACAAATTCATGCAGCCGTTTGACAAAGAGGCTGCGCGCGTGAGCGGGCAGCCTCTTTGGTCGACAGCTTTAAAACCGTCTTACTGCTTGCTGGCAGCTACTTGAGCAGCGACTTCTTCAGCGAAGTTGTCGACTGGCTTCTCGATGCCGTCGCCTACTTTGAAGTAGGTGAAGGAAACGATTTCAGCACCGGCTTTCTTGGCCAGGGCGCCAACGGTGACTTCAGGGTTCTTGACGAACGCCTGCTCGACCAGGCTGGCTTCGGCCAGGAACTTGGCGATACGACCGCTCACCATTTTCTCGGCGATTTCAGCAGGCTTGCCTTTGAGCTTCTCTTCGTTCAGCTGCAGGAAAACAGCCTTCTCGCGCTCGATCGCTTCCGCGGAAACGTCGGTTGGCAGCAGGAACTCAGGGTTGCTTGCAGCAACGTGCATCGCGATGTCTTTGGCCAGCTCGACGTCGCCGCCTTTCAGGACAACAGCTACGCCGATCTTGTTGCCGTGCAGGTAGGAACCGACAACGTCACCTTCAACACGTACCAGACGACGAATGTTGACGTTCTCGCCTACTTTGGCAACCAGGGCAGTACGGGCTTCTTCCTGAGCGGCGATCAGCGGAGCTGCGTCGGTCAGTTTGTCAGCGAATGCCTTGTCGACGCTTGCAGCGACGAAGTTCTTGAAGTCGTCCTGCAGAGCCAGGAAGTCGGTCTGGGAGTTGACTTCGAGCAGGACAGCGGCTTTGCCGTCCTCCTTGATGGCGATAGCGCCTTCAGCAGCGACGTTGCCTGCTTTCTTGGCGGCCTTGATGGCGCCCGAAGCACGCATGTCGTCGATGGCTTTTTCGATGTCGCCGCCGGCCTTGGTCAGGGCCTTTTTGCAGTCCATCATGCCTTCGCCAGTACGCTCGCGCAGTTCTTTGACCAACGCTGCAGTAATCTCTGCCATTTCAAAATCCTCTTGGATAGGTCTTCAACCATTCCACCCGCCGGGCGGGCGTACAAAATTCTTGAAAATCCATGATGACAGCTGCGCATGACAATAAAGTCGACAGCAATGCCAAATGGTTTTCGAGGTGGCAAAAAGGGGGCTGAGCCCCCTTTTTGCGTACCGAGTCGACGCTAAACGTCAATTACTCGGCAGCAGTTGCCGCTTCTTCAGCGTAAACTTCAGTGCCGCCAGCAACGTTGTTGCGACCACGGATAACAGCGTCAGCCATCGAACCCATGTACAGCTGGATGGCGCGAATGGCGTCATCGTTGCCTGGGATGATGTAGTCAACGCCTTCCGGGCTGCTGTTGGTATCGACAACGCCGATGACCGGGATGCCCAGCTTGTTGGCTTCGGTGATCGCGATGCGCTCGTGATCAACGTCGATCACGAACAGTGCGTCTGGCAGACCGCCCATGTCCTTGATGCCGCCCAGGCTACGATCCAGCTTTTCCAGGTCGCGAGAACGCATCAGCGCTTCTTTCTTGGTCAGCTTGGCGAAAGTACCGTCTTCAGCCTGAACTTCCAGCTCGCGCAGACGCTTGATGGAGGCACGGATGGTTTTGAAGTTGGTCAGCATGCCGCCCAACCAGCGGTGATCGACGTACGGCGAACCGCAACGTGCTGCTTCTTCAGCAACGATCTTGCCAGCGGAACGCTTGGTGCCCACGAACAGAATCTTGTTTTTGCCCTGAGCCAGGCGCTCTACGAACGTCAGAGCGTCGTTGAACATTGGCAGGGTTTTTTCAAGGTTGATGATGTGGATCTTGTTACGCGCGCCGAAAATGAACTTGCCCATTTTCGGGTTCCAGTAACGGGTCTGGTGGCCGAAGTGCACACCGGCCTTCAGCATATCGCGCATGTTGACTTGGGACATGATAGTTCCTTGATAAGTCGGGTTAGGCCTCCACGTATCCCAATGACCAACCAGCGGCATGAGCCGAGGGCACCCAGGTCATCGTGTCGACACGTGTGTGGGTTTAAGCTTTCGGGACGTACCCCGTAAAGCGGCGCATTTTATATCACAAAAGTCCGGATAACGGAACCCGAATTAAGATCCTGTTTTCTCGACGCTTTTGCCCTGCGCAGCCTGCCGCGCTGCACAGCCTGCCAGCTTCCATATAAGGACGCGATGATAACCCGCCCGGCGGCGGTCTGATAGAATCGCGTTTTTCCGTGTTTAGCCGCGGCCTTGCCGCGCCGAGAGAGCCTTGTATGACCGTTACCATCAAAACCCCTGAAGACATCGAAAAGATGCGCATTGCCGGCCGTCTGGCCGCCGAAGTCCTGGAAATGATCGCAGCGTACGTCAAGCCCGGCGTCACCACCGACGAACTGGACCGGCTCTGCCATGACTACATCGTCAACGAACAGAAGGCCATCCCGGCACCGCTGAACTACAAAGGCTTCCCCAAATCCATCTGCACCTCCATCAACCACGTCGTCTGCCATGGCATTCCCAACGAGAAGCCATTGAAGGAAGGCGACGTGCTGAACATCGATGTGACCGTCATCAAGGACGGCTATCACGGCGACACCAGCCGGATGTTCCACGTCGGCAAGGTCCCCGAGTGGGCCGAGCGCCTGTCGAAGATCACCCAGGAGTGCATGTATAAAGGCATCGAACTGGTCAAGCCGGGCGCGCACCTGGGCGACATCGGCGAAGTGATCCAGAAACACGCTGAAAAGAACGGCTTCTCCGTGGTGCGCGAATACTGCGGTCACGGCATCGGCAAGGTATTCCATGAAGAGCCGCAAGTGCTGCATTACGGCAAGGCCGGCACCGGCATGGAACTCAAGGAAGGCATGACCTTCACCATCGAGCCGATGATCAACCAGGGCAAGGCCGATACGCGCCTGCTGGGCGACGGCTGGACAGCCATCACCAAGGACCGCAAGCTGTCGGCGCAGTGGGAACACACCATTCTGGTCACCGCCACAGGCTACGAGATCTTCACCCTGCGCAGCGACGACACCATCGCCCGCACCTCTGCCTGATGACTGATCACCCCGTGCGATATAGATAGAAGGAAAGCAGTTCGATGCCGCAGGTGGACCCAGATTTGTTCGATCGTGGCCAGTTTCAGGCTGAACTGGCGTTGAAGGCCAGCCCCATCGCCGCCTTCAAGAAAGCCATCCGCCAGGCCCGCGAGGTGCTGGATGAACGTTTCAAATCGGGTCGCGAGATTCGTCGACTGATCGAGGACCGCGCCTGGTTCGTCGACAACATCCTGCAACAGGCCTGGGAACAGTTCGACTGGAGCGAAGACGCCGACATCGCCTTGCTGGCGGTCGGCGGCTATGGCCGTGGCGAGCTGCACCCCTATTCGGACATCGACCTGCTGATCCTGCTGGACAGCGCCGACCATGAAATCTTCCGGGATTCCATCGAGCGTTTTCTGACGCTCTTGTGGGACATCGGCCTGGAAGTCGGTCAGAGCGTGCGCTCGGTCGACGAATGCGCCATCGAGGCCCGCGCCGACCTGACGGTGATCACCAACCTGATGGAAAGCCGCACCATTGCCGGCCCCGAGCACTTGCGTCAGCGCATGCTGGACGTCACCAGCACCTCTGAAATGTGGCCGAGCAAGGAGTTCTTCCTCGCCAAACGCGCCGAGCAGAAGACCCGTCACCACAAATATTTCGACACCGAATACAACCTGGAGCCCAACGTCAAAGGCTCGCCGGGCGGTCTGCGCGACATCCAGACCATCCTCTGGGTGGCCCGTCGTCAATACGGCACGCTGAACCTGCACGCACTGGCCGACCAGGGCTTTTTGCTGGAGAGCGAACACGCCCTGCTCGCCTCGTCCCAAGAGTTTCTATGGAAGGTGCGCTATGCGTTGCACATGCTCGCGGGCCGCTCCGAAGACCGCCTGCTGTTCGACTACCAGACCAGCATCGCGCGCTTGCTGGGCTATCAGGACAGCGACGCGAAGCTGGCCATAGAGCGCTTCATGCAGAAGTACTACCGCGTGGTCATGAGCATCGCCCAGTTGAGCGACCTGATCATCCAGCACTTCGAAGAGGTGATCCTCTCGGACGACCAGAACACCGTCACCGAGTCGATCAACTCGCGCTTCCAGCTGCATGACGGCTACATTGAGGCGACCAATCCGAACGTCTTCAAGCGCACACCGTTCGCGATGCTGGAGATCTTCGTGCTGATGGCCCAGCATCCTGAAATCAAAGGCGTACGCGCCGACACCATTCGTTTGCTGCGCGAACACCGGCACCTGATCAACGACGATTTCCGCAACGATATTCGCAACACCAGCCTGTTCATCGAGCTGTTCAAATGTGAAGTCGGCATCCACCGCAACCTTCGGCGGATGAACCGTTACGGCATCCTGGGCCTTTACCTGCCCGAGTTCGGCCACATCGTCGGGCAGATGCAGCACGATCTGTTCCACATCTATACGGTCGACGCCCACACGCTGAACCTGATCAAACACCTGCGTAAGCTTCAGTACACGCAGATGTCGGAAAAATTCCCGCTGGCCAGCAAGCTGATGGGCAAGCTGCCCAAGCCGGAGCTGATCTACCTGGCCGGCCTGTACCACGACATTGGCAAAGGCCGCGGCGGCGATCACTCCGAGCTGGGTGCAGTTGATGCCGAGGCATTCGGTATTCGCCACCACCTGCCCAACTGGGACACCCAGCTGATCGTCTGGCTGGTGCAAAACCATCTGGTGATGTCGACCACTGCCCAGCGCAAGGATCTGTCCGACCCGCAGGTGATCCACGATTTCGCCCAGTTCGTCGGCGACGAGGTGCACCTGGATTACCTCTACGTGCTGACCATCGCCGACATCAACGCCACCAACCCGACGCTGTGGAACTCCTGGCGTGCCAGCCTGTTGCGCCAGCTGTACACCGAAACCAAGCGCGCGCTCAAACGCGGTCTGGAAAACCCGGTGGACCGCGAGGAGCAGATCCGCCGCACGCAAAGCGCCGCGCTGGACATTCTGGTGCGCAGTGGCACCGATCCGGACGACGTCGAGCAGCTGTGGTCGCAACTGGGCGATGACTATTTCCTGCGCCACACCGCAGGCGACGTGGCCTGGCACAGCGACGCGATCCTGCAGCAACCGGCCGACGGCGGCCCGCTGGTGCTGATCAAGGAAACCACCCAGCGCGAATTCGAAGGCGGCACGCAGATCTTCATCTACGCCCCCGACCAGCACGACTTTTTCGCCGTGACCGTGGCGGCGATGGACCAGTTGAACCTGAACATTCACGACGCCCGGGTCATCACCTCGACCAGCCAGTTCACCCTCGACACCTATATCGTGCTCGACAGTGACGGCGGCCCGATCGGCGACAATCCCGAGCGGATCAAGACCATTCGCGAGGGTCTGACCGAAGCGCTGCGTAACCCGGACGACTACCCGACCATCATCAAACGTCGGGTGCCGCGCCAGCTCAAGCATTTCGCCTTCGCCCCGGTGGTGACGATTTCCAACGACGCCCAGCGGCCAGTCACCGTGCTGGAACTGAGCGCACCGGATCGTCCGGGCCTGCTGGCGCGGATCGGCAAGATCTTCCTGGAGTTCGACCTGTCGCTGCAAAACGCCAAGATTTCCACTCTGGGCGAGCGCGTGGAAGACGTGTTCTTCCTCACCGACGAGAACAACCAGCCACTGTCCGATCCGCAACTGTGCAGCCGTTTGCAGGACGCCATCGTCCAGCAGCTCAGCGTCAACCAGGAACCCGGCGAGCTGCGCATCAGCATCTGAACGCTCTGACGATTTGATTTAACGGCGCCTGCAAGCCAAAGGACAGGCGCCCCGCTCTGCGAGAACGATTATCCATGAACAACGCTCTGCAACAGCTTCAGCCTTACCCGTTCGAAAAGCTTCGCGCCCTGCTGGGCAGCGTCACGCCCAACCCGGACAAGCGCCCGGTCGCGCTATCCATCGGCGAGCCGAAACATGCCTCGCCCGCGTTCGTCGCCAAGGCGCTGGCCGACAATCTGGATAAGATGGCGGTCTACCCGACCACCGCCGGCATCCCGGCCCTGCGCGAAGCAATCGCCAGCTGGTGCGAGCGTCGTTTCAGCGTGCCACAGGGCTGGCTTGATGCTGGCAAACACGTGCTGCCGGTCAACGGCACCCGCGAAGCGCTGTTCGCCTTCACCCAGACCGTGGTCAATCGCAGCGATGACGGTCTGGTGGTCAGCCCTAACCCGTTCTACCAGATCTACGAGGGCGCAGCGTT
>CAURWS010000206.1:0-6506 GCA_963528485.1 uncultured Pseudomonas sp.
GCATGACCGTATTGGTCATAGGCCGCGCGCTTGCTGGCATCGGACAGCACTTCGTAAGCCTCGTTGGCTTCCTTGAAAGAGTCTTCCGAGGCTTTGTCGCCCGGATTGCGGTCAGGGTGATATTTCATCGCGAGACGACGGTATGCCTTTTTCAGGTCCGCCTCGCTGGAGCCGCGCTCCACCCCCAATACTTCGTAATAATCACGCTTTGACATAAGTTTTCTGCACTCTTGAGGACGTCCGACATCACCCTCCTGAGCGTGTCGAACTCGTTGAGCCCCTTTCAGGCCCGGACCCAACTCACGTCAATTCAACGATCCTGGTCTTGGTTCAACGGCCTTCGATCGACCGAGTAAAGCGGCACAACAAGCCGGTTTGCAGGAGCATCCGGCTTTGCCACGAGGCCCGCGAATCGAAGTGCGCGAGCCCTGAAATTTTGGGTGTTCCAGACACGCCAACGCGGGAGCAAGCTCCCGCGCGGCGACATCCTACCAGTGACCACTCAAAAAGTGGTCAACGGGCGATCAAGTGAGCTCGCGCCTTTTCAGGACGGGTCACTGCGCTCATCACTTCTGGTCTTTCACTTCTTCGAACTCGGCATCGACCACGTCGTCAGCCTTGTGCTCTTCCTGTGCAGGCTGTGCACCGGCTTCTGGCTTCTCAGCCTGCTCGGCGTACATTTTCTGCGCCACTGGAGCGGAGACTTTCGACAGCTCTTCAACCTTGGCGTCGATGGCAGCCTTGTCGTCGCCTTTGACAGCAGCTTCCAGGGCAACCACAGCCGCTTCGATCGCGGTCTTCTCTTCTTCGGTGACCTTGTCACCTGCGTCAGCGACCATCTTGCGAGTCGAGTGAACCAGTGCATCACCCTGGTTGCGGGCAGCGGCCAGCTCTTCGAACTTCTTGTCCGCTTCCGAGTTCGCTTCAGCGTCGCGGATCATCTGCTGGATTTCTTCATCCGACAGACCCGAGTTGGCCTTGATCACGATCGACTGAGTCTTGCCAGTCGCCTTGTCTTTCGCGCCGACGTGCAAGATGCCGTTGGCGTCGATGTCGAAGGTCACTTCGATCTGAGGCACACCACGTGGTGCTGGTGGAATCTCGGCCAGGTCGAACTTGCCCAGGGACTTGTTCGAAGCCGCCTGCTTGCGCTCACCTTGCAGCACGTGAATGGTCACAGCGCTCTGGTTGTCGTCGGCAGTCGAGAACACTTGCGATTTCTTGGTAGGAATCGTGGTGTTTTTCTCGATCAGCGCGGTCATCACGCCACCCATGGTTTCGATACCCAGGGTCAGCGGGCTGACGTCCAGCAGCAGAACGTCTTTCACGTCACCGGCCAGTACCGCACCCTGGATTGCAGCGCCCATGGCAACGGCTTCGTCAGGGTTGACGTCCTTGCGCGCTTCTTTGCCGAAGAACTCGGTCACTTTCTGCTGAACCAGCGGCATACGGGTCTGACCGCCGACCAGGATCACGTCGTTGATCGCACCGATGTCGATACCGGAGTCTTTCAACGCGATGCGGCAAGGCTCAATGGTGCGGGCAACCAGGTCTTCAACCAGCGATTCCAGCTTGGCGCGGGAGATCTTCACGTTCAGGTGCTTCGGACCTGTGGCGTCTGCAGTGATGTACGGCAGGTTGACGTCGGTGGACTGGCTGGAAGACAGCTCAATCTTGGCTTTTTCAGCCGCTTCTTTCAGGCGCTGCATCGCCAGCGGGTCGCCCTTGAGGTTCATGCCGCTTTCTTTCTTGAATTCGTCAACGAGGTAGTCGATCAGACGAATGTCGAAGTCCTCACCACCCAGGAAGGTGTCGCCGTTGGTGGCCAACACTTCGAACTGGTGCTCACCGTCGACTTCAGCGATTTCGATAACCGAAACGTCGAAAGTACCGCCACCCAGGTCATAAACGATGACAGTGTGGTCGCCTTTCGCTTTGTCCATGCCGTACGCCAGAGCAGCAGCGGTCGGTTCGTTGATGATGCGTTTTACGTCCAGACCCGCGATGCGGCCGGCGTCTTTGGTCGCCTGACGCTGGCTATCGTTGAAGTAGGCCGGAACGGTGATGACCGCTTCGGTGACGGTCTCGCCGAGGTAGTCTTCAGCGGTCTTTTTCATCTTCTTCAGGATTTCAGCGGAAATCTGAGGAGGCGACATTTTCTTGTCGTTGACCGAAACCCAGGCGTCGCCGTTGTCAGCCTTGGCGATGGTGTACGGCACCATCTTGATGTCCTTCTGTACGACTTCTTCGTCGAACTTACGGCCGATCAGACGCTTTACCGCGTACAGGGTGTTGTGCGGGTTGGTGACCGCCTGACGCTTGGCGGACTGGCCTACCAGGGTTTCGCCGTCGTTGGCGTACGCGATGATCGAAGGCGTGGTACGCGCGCCTTCGGCGTTCTCAATGACCTTCGCAACACCGTTTTCCAGAACCGAGACGCAGGAGTTGGTGGTCCCCAGGTCGATACCGATAATCTTGCCCATGTTTGACTCTCCCGAAACTTTGAATTTGGTTGCCGCAACTGCGTTTACAAATTGCGGTAATTCTTTAACCCATGGCCCTTAGATGGGGCCCGTTCAGCTGATTTCAAGCCTGCTCGTCAATTGACGGCGCAACAGGCGACGGCGCTTTGCTGACCACAACCATGGCCGGGCGCAGCAGGCGGCCGTTGAGCTGATAACCCTTCTGAAACACTTTGAGCACGCTGTTCGGCTCGACATCAGCGCTTTCCTGCATCGCCATCGCCTGATGATGCTCGGCGTTGAACGGCTGGCCGTGCGGGTCGATGGCTTCCAGCTGATAGCGCTTGAGGGTATCGGCGAACATTTTCAGCGTCAGCTCGATGCCTTCACGCATGGGGCGAATGCTTTCGTCGTCCGGGTTGGACAGGTCCAGACCACGCTCCAGGCTGTCGACGATCGGCAGCAGGTCGCCTGCGAACTTCTCCAGGGCGAATTTGTGAGCTTTCTCTACGTCCTGCTCTGCACGACGGCGGACGTTCTGCAGATCCGCAGCGACACGCAGAGACTGGTCCTGTGCCGCAGCCAGTTGCTCTTCAAGCACCTGTACGCGGGTTGCCAAATCTTCTCCGGAAGTCGCCTCGCCAGCTTGATCCTGAGTTTGCGTATCCGGGTTCTGTTCGTCAGCCATTGTTCTCTCCTCCAATTACGTCCGTGAGGCTCAACTCACGCTTCTGTCCGGCTATATGGGGCCGTAATTTTCGGCTTCAAGGGGTAACGGTGCAGGATCAGGCGGATAACCCTACAAATATTCCGACAAGAGACGATGAGCGCTGGCGACCTGTCAAACCACAGGTTCAATGCTAAAAATCATTGGCGACCTGCCAAATCGAGCTAAAGACGGGCATTGTCAGCCCAAAGCAAAACACTGTATAAATAACCAGACAAATCGCTTGGGAGCCGCCCTTATGCTGGTGCACCTGTCCATACATAACTACGCCATCGTTGAACACCTCGATCTGGAACTGGATCGCGGCATGAGCGTGATCACCGGGGAAACCGGCGCGGGCAAGTCGATCATGCTCGACGCCCTGGGCCTGACCCTGGGCGATCGCGCCGACAGCGGCGTGGTGAGGCCGGGCGCCGACAAGGCCGATATCCTTGCGACCTTCGATGTCTCGGACATCCCTGAAGCCCGCAGCTGGCTTGCCGAGCGCGATCTGGAAACCGACGGCCCGTGCATCCTGCGCCGGGTCATCACCGCCGAAGGGCGCTCGCGCTCTTATATAAACGGCACGCCCTGCCCTCAAGGCGACCTGAAAGCGCTGGGCGAGCTGTTGATCGACATCCACAGCCAGCATGAACACCAGTCGCTGCTCAAGACCGACACCCACCGTCGCCTGCTGGACGAATACGCCGGCGCGACCGATCTTGCGCGTCAGGTCCATCTGGCTGCTCAGCGTTGGCGCCAGACCCGCCAGGAGCTGGAACGCCTGGCCAATTCCGGCGACGAACAGCGCGCCAAGCACCAGTTGCTCAGCTACCAGCTCGAAGAACTCGAAGGCCTGAGCCTGGGTGAGAACGAGCTGGAACAGCTGGAACAGGAACACACCACCCTGACCAACGCCGAAAGCCTGTTGGGCATCTGCCGGCAAGTGGTCGAACTGTGCAGCGAAAGCGACTCAGGCAATGCCCTGAATGCGCTGACCGCCAGCCTCAACCGCCTGACCAGCGTGAACAACTCGCCGGACGCGCTTAATGAGGCGACCAACCTGCTCTCCAGCGCGCAGATTCAGGTCGAAGAAGCCGTGGGCGAAATCAATCGCTTCCTTGATCGCTTCGAAGCCGATCCAGCGCGTTTGCAGCAGATCGAAGAGCGCCTGGACACCATCTACACCCTGGCGCGCAAACACCGCGTGCAGCCGACTGAAGTGCCTGCGCTGCATCAGAAGCTGCTGGACGAAATCGAAACCCTCAACGCCAATGACGAGGCCATCGAGCGCCTGGAGCACGAGCTCGGCTCGTATGCCCGCCACTATCAAGAGAAAGCCCGAGAACTGAGCGACCTGCGCCATCGCGCCGCGCCAGAGCTGGCCCATGCGGTGGAGCATGAAATCCAGCGCCTCGGCATGCCGGGCGGGCGCTTCAACATCGAGTTGCGCGCCAACGTCGATAAAGAGCTGTCACCCAACGGGCTTGAGCAGGTCGAACTGCTGGTCAGCGCCAACCCCGGCCAGCCGCTCAAGGCGCTGGCGAAAGTAGCGTCCGGGGGCGAGCTGTCGCGGATCAGTCTGGCGATTCAGGTCATTACCGCGCAGACGTCACGCGTACCGACGCTGGTGTTCGACGAAGTGGACGTCGGCATTGGCGGCCCTACCGCCGAGATCGTCGGCCAACTGCTGCGCAGGCTCGGCGAGCGCGGCCAGGTCATGACCGTTACCCACTTGCCGCAAGTGGCCGCCCAAGGGCATCAACACCTGTTCGTGCACAAGGTGCGTGAGAGCGAGGCGACGCGCACAGCGGTCTCCAAGCTCAGCAAAAATGAACGCGTGGAAGAAGTGGCGCGAATGCTGGGCGGCATTGATCTGACCAAAGAGTCGCTGGCTCATGCGAAGAAAATGGTCGTGGCGGCGAAATCCTGACTCAGGCGCCCACAACGTCCTGTGCGCGGCTCAAACATCTGCCCACCACCAAAACAACAAAGGCGACCCTGAGGTCGCCTTTGTTTTGTTTCAAAAAAAGACTTACGCCTTTTTCTTGCGTACGTAGAGCACCAGATTGTGATCCACCAGCTCGAAGCCATGTTCGGCCACGATCTGCTTCTGAAGCTCTTCGATTCCTTTGTGAAAGAACTCGATCACTTCACCGGAATCCACATTGACCATGTGGTCGTGGTGGCCTCCGTCGGCCAGTTCGAATACGGCGTGACCGCCGTCGAAGTTGTGGCGAACCACCAACCCGGCTGCTTCGAACTGAGTCAAAACACGGTAAACCGTCGCCAGACCGACGTCTTCGTTGGCCTCCATAAGCGCCTTGTAGACGTCCTCCGCGCTCATGTGGCGCTGCTCTGCAGAATCGAGCATTTGAAGGATCTTGACCCGCGGCAGGGTCACTTTAAGTCCAGCTTTGCGTAGTTCGCTATTTTCAACCATGGTCAGCTTTCTCGCAGACGCTGCTTCGCAGCTTCTCTTAATGCAGGTATGATCGGGGTTTACGTTGTCCCAGCCAAGATAGTGGAAGTCGCCCACCGATGCAAAACACCAAGCTCTTGCTAACCAGTTTCACCTTCGTGGGACTGCTCGCACTCGCCGGTTGTTCATTCCCCGGGGTTTATAAAATCGACATCCAACAGGGCAATGTCGTCACGCAAGACATGATAGACCAGTTACGCCCGGGAATGACCCGACGGCAAGTACGGTTTATCATGGGCAACCCCTTGTTGACCGACACGTTCCACCCTGATCGCTGGGACTACCTGTACAGCCTTCAGCCAGGTGGCGGTGAACGCCAGCAGGAACGCATCAGCCTGATCTTCAATGGTAACGATCAGCTGGCGAGCCTTTCCGGTGACTTCAAGCCGGGTGTGAGCCGCGACGAGGCGATCCTCGGCAAACCGAGCGACACCAACGTCACCCCCGAAAACAAAGGGGATCAGCCTCAGAAGGAAGCCCCGCCCAAGCCAGGCTCCCTGCTCGAGCAGATCCAGAACGACGTCGACAAGGTCGAAACCGTTCCGGTCCCGACTCAGGAACCACTGGACACCAGTCCGCAGTGATCCTGTCTGCCGCCTTGTGCGGCAGCCTAAAAAAAGCCCGGCAATGCCGGGCTTTTTTGCGTCTGGACAATCGAGGCGATGAAAAACTTAAATCGATTTGTGCTGCTTTTTGGCCAGCGCCGCTTTCTCTGCGCGCAAACGTCGAACCTCTTTCGGGTCAGCGAGCAGCGGTCGGTAGATCTCGACCCGTTCACCCTCCTCCAGAACGCGCAGTTGAGGATCGGCAACGACCTTGCCAAACACTCCCAGCGCAGAGTGGGCCAGGTCCAGCC
>CAURWS010000207.1:0-6503 GCA_963528485.1 uncultured Pseudomonas sp.
CGTCGGGGATGGCACGGGTGACGAAGTTGACGATGCCGCCGACGTTCTGCGGGCCATAGCGCACGGCACCGCCGCCGCGAACCACGTCCACGGCGTCCATGTTGCCCATGCTCACCGGCGCGAACGACAGCTGCGGCTGGCCATAGGGCGCGAAGGGCACGGGGATGCCGTCCATCAGCACCGTCGAACGCGCAGCCAGTCGTGGGTTGAGGCCGCGAATGCCGAAGTTGAGCGCCATGTCGTGGCTGCCGGTGCCGTTGTTTTCCGGCGCATTCACACCTGGAATGCGATTGAGGACTTCCCGCGCGGAGGTGGCGCCGACGCGTTCGAATTCCTCGCGACGGATCACGTCACGCGCGCCGGGGTGTTCGAAGACGTTGGTCTGCTGCGCCTCGCCCAGCCAGTCACCGACGACGGTCGACGCCCCCAGTTCGATCGGGCCGCTGGCGGTCTCGGCATTCACCGGCCGCAGGGTGAAGCCGCCTTGTTCGTCACGCTTGGCCTGCAAACCAGTGCCGTCGAGCAGGCGGGCGAGGGCCTGTTCGGGGGTGAAGCTGCCTTCCAGGCCTCGGGTTTTCAGGCCGCTGGTGACATTCGAGCCGTAGGAAATCAGCACGCCTGCTTCACGCCCGAACTGGTTCAACGCGGTTTCCAGTTCGCTCGGCGCGATGTGGTAGGCCTTGGCCGGAGCGTTATCGGCCCAGGCCAGCGAGCCTGCGCTGATGGAAAGGCCGGCGCCGAACAGAACATGGCGCAGGGTGCGCGACAGGGGCGAGAGTGAGGTCGGTCGGGATGACATGCAGGAGTCCTTTGGAGAGACGATCAAGGGGGCTTTTCCTGTCTGTCACGCGAGGGTTGGAAAACAGCTCACGGGATTTGAAATATTTTTTGGATGAGATTCAGGTGGGCCGCATGGGTCCTGTGGCATTTCATAAAGACCGCTTAAACTCGCCTTTCGACATTCACCCAATACCGTGTAAACCGCTGCACCTTCACCGGCAACGCCACCTCCAGCATGTCGAGAATCCGCTCGCTGTCGTTCAGCGGATAGCTGCCGGAAATCAGCAGATCGGCGACTTTCGCGTCGCAATTGAGGCGGCCTCGGCGATAGCGGCTCAGCTCAGCAAGGAAATCCGCCAGACGCATGTGCGCCGCGACCAGCATGCCGTCGGCCCAGGCGCCGCTGCTGGCGTCCACCGGGCGGATCGCGTCCCAGTGCTTGCGGGTGAACGACACCTGCTGCGCGGCCTTGACCAGCAGCGTGGCGCCGGTCTGTTGGTTCGGGCTCAGCTCGACACTGCCCGCAAACACCGCCAGCTGCGTGAGCCCGGTCAGTTGCCTGAGGTTGAACCGCGTGCCACTGCCCATCGCGTGCAGGCTGCCTTCGGCGGTCAGCAGCTGCAGCGGCCTCGGGTCGTTGGCGACGGTCATCATAATCTCGCCTTCGAGCAGTTTGATCAGGCGCTGGCCGTTGTCGAAACGCACGTCCAACGAGGTGTCGGTGTTGATCTGCAGCTGGCTGCCATCCGCCAGCGCGACCTTGCGCCGCTCGCCGACGCTGCTGCGGTAATCGGCCATCAGGGCAGGCAGTTCGAGCCGTTCGCGAACGCTCCACGCGGCCACCGAACCTGCCCCCAGCAACAGCAGCAACTTGAGCGCCTGACGTCGGCTGCTGGAGGTCGGTGCGTTGATCGCCGCGTGAGCCAAAGGTGAAGACAGGCCATGCAAACGCTGATTGACCCGCTGGATGTGCGCCCATGCGCGCCGATGGTCGTTATGGCTGTGGAGCCAGGCTTGCCACGCCTGCTGACGGCCGGAATCAAGCTGGCCGCTCTGCATCTCGATCAGCCAGTTGACCGCCTGTTCGGCGACCTGCGGGGAAATTTCCGGCCGGTTCATCGACTCTGAACCCAGCCCGCTTTGGCGTGCATTCATAGGGCGAAGTAGCAGCGCATGGCGGCTTTGGCCAGATGGCGTTTCACGGTGGCAACGGAAATGCTCAGGCGCGCGGCGATCTCGTTGTGGGTCAAGCCATCGACCTGCGCCAGCAGGAACGCGCGCTTGACCAGAATCGGCAGGCCGTCGAGCAACTGATCCAGCTCGATCAATGTTTCCAGAATGATTGCCCGCTCTTCCTCAGACGGCGCCACGGCTTCGGGCAGCTCGGCCAGCGCCTGATAGTAGGCGCGCTCCAGTTCCTGGCGGCGGTAGTGGTTGCACAGCACGCGTTTGGCGATGGTGGTCAGAAACGCGCGAGGCTCGACCAGTTGCGGCGTTTCCCGGGCCAGCAAGACTTTGACGAAAGTGTCCTGGGCCAGGTCCGCCGCGTTGTGCGGGCAGCCCAGACGCCGACGCAGCCAGCCCGTCAGCCAGTGATGGTGCGCGTTGTAAAGGCCTTCGACAGTAGGGTTCAGAGCGGAAGGGGCGGTGGACATGACTTGTTGCAATCCGGGGTGAGCCAGTAATTGCGGGGGATTCTGTCAGACTCTTTTGCATATGAGAATATTTATCATTAATATTGCGTTCTTTTGTTCGGACGCTGCGGGCAATGCCGGTTTGCTCGTCAGATTCGTGGAAGATCCCCCATGCCGATTCATCTTATGCACAGCGAAATCGCCGTTGCCCTTGCCGGAGTTTTCCTCTGATGGAGGCTGCATCGGTGAGCCATCCCGCGTCTGAAAAACGCCCGAAGCCTGGCAAACGCGGTGCGGCGGTTTCTCCGCGCTGGCGTCTGGCAGTGGCCTCTCGGGTGGCTGCGGCGGTGATCGGCGGGTATCTGCTGGCGTCGTTGTCGAGCATCTGTCTGGCGCAGTTTCTGCCACTGCCGCGCGCTGAAGCCGTGGTGCTGTCGATGACCCTTTCCTTTCTGGTGTACCTGCCCGCCGTGCTGTGGTGTTTCGCCTGCCGCACCGCGTGGCGCGCGTGGTGGGGGCTGTTGCTGCCCAGCGCAGTGCTGGGGGCGGTGTATGCCACTGCTCGGTGGCTGCTGTGAAAGAGGGGTTTCGTCAGGCGATGGCCTGGTTGCACACCTGGGCCGGGCTGGTGTTTGGCTGGCTGCTGTTCGCGATTTTTCTGACCGGCACGCTTTCGTATTTCAAGAATGAAATCAGCCAGTGGACGCAGCCTGAAATCGTTCCTCACAAAGTCACCGCTGCAGACAGCGTCAACCGCGCGCAGCACTGGCTGCAGGACAACGCTGGCGATGCGAAACGCTGGTTCATCATTCTGCCCGATGAGCGCTCGCCCCAACTGGGGGTGAGCTGGATCCCTGCCAAGGGGCGCTTCCAGGACAAAACCCTTGATTCACTGACCGGCGCCCCGGTTCAGGCCCGGGAAAGCATGGGCGGCGAGTTCTTCTACCGCTTCCATTTCCAGTTACAGATGCCCTATCCCTGGGGGCGCTGGCTGGCGTCAATTGCCGCGATGGTGATGTTCGTCGCGCTGATCAGCGGGATCATCACCCACAAGAAGATCTTCAAGGAATTCTTCACCTTCCGCCCGCGCAAGGGCCAGCGTACCTGGCTTGACGGGCATAACGCGGTTGCGGTGCTGGTGCTGCCGTTTCACCTGATGATCACCTACAGCAGCCTGGTGATCTTCATGACCATGGTCATGCCGGTGAGTATTCTCACCACGTATGGCACCCAGACCCAGGCGTTTTTCGATGACCTGTTTCCGGCGTTCAAGACCACGGTCCCGGCAGCTGAGCGCATGCCGCTGGCGGCCATTGCACCGATGCTCGACGTTGCCGCAGACAAGTGGCCGGGCAGCCGCATCGGCCTGATCACGGTAAATAACCCCGGCAGCGCCAACGCCTCGGTCACCCTGGCTCGCCATGGCGCCGATCAGATTCCCCATGAGCCCGGCACGGCGCTGATGTTCGACGGCGTCACCGGCGCGCTCAAGGAGCAGAGCACCATGAACGCCGCTTCGTTGCTGCTGGCGGGCGGCATCTACGGGCTGCACATGGGGCATTTCGCCGGGCCGCTGTTGCGCTGGCTGTATTTTCTGGCGGGCATCGGTGGCACGGCGATGATCGCCACGGGGTTGGTGATCTGGCTAGGCAAACGCAAGCTCAAGCACGCCAGGGCCGGGGTCTTGCCGTTCGAATTGCGGCTGGTGGAAATGCTCAACGTCGCCAGCATGTCGGGGCTGATGCTGGCAGTCGTGAGTTTCTTCTGGGCCAATCGCCTCTTGCCGGTGAGCCTCGCCGGGCGCAGCGATTGGGAAGTGAAGGTGTTCTTTTATGTCTGGGGCGCGGCGTTGCTGCACGCATTTGTGCGAGTGTTTTTCCGCGACGGGCGCAGCGCCTGGCGTGAACAGCTTTGCTTGGCGGCCTTTCTGTATTGCACATTGCCGGTTCTCGACATGGCAACAGCGGGCAGCTACCTGTGGGCCTCGCTGAAACAGGGCTACATGACCTTGGCGGCACTGGACCTGACGGCACTGGCCACCGGGATTTTCCTGGCGTGGGGCGCCATGAGGTTTCGTGGCGAAAAGAACGTCGTGATCGCGAGCACGTCGAGCGCTTTACCGGAGGCCCACTGATGCTGCTGGCCGCCTTGCTCTGTTATGTCGGTTTCACCGCGCTGTGCCTGTCCATGAGCCGTCATTACGCTGATCTGCTCGGCGGTTCGCTGTCTACCGGGCGTAGTCGAGGGCTGAAAGCGATCGGTTGGGGCGCTTTGTTGCTGTCGCTGTGGGTCGCGATGGCTTCCTTGAGCATCGGACAGGCGCTGGTGCAATGGTTTGCCGCATTGATGAGCAGTGCGGTGCTGCTGGTGTTCGTGATGCCTTACTGGCCAAGGCTGGCCTTGTCGTTGGCGGGAATCGGCGCGTTGCTCGTGCCGGTTGCCGCTTGCCTTCAACTGCTGGCCTGAGCCCGACATGATCGACCTCACCCCACCGACGCCGAACGCCGCGTCACCCGACGATCAGGAGGCGCCGAACGCGGCGCGGGCGCATTTTCTGAAAGTCTTTCTGTCCCAGCGCCCGCAAATGGAGGCGTTGGTGAGTCGGCGTGTTGGTTGTCGCGCCACGGCGGCGGATCTGGTGCAGGACCTGTTCGTGCGCTTCTGGCGCCGCCCGCTGGTGCAGGTCGAGGAGCTCAACACCTACCTGCTGCGCTGCGCGGGCAACATCGCCATCGATCATCTGCGCACCGAAGGCACCCGCGCGCGCATCAATGAAGGGCTGATGCCGGACGAGCAAGCGCTGCGCAACGACGAGCCGCAAGCGGCGCTGGAGGCCAGTAACGACCTGCGCCACATCGAAGCGGCGCTGCGCGGCCTGCCGGAAAAGACGCGGCAGATCTTTCTGCTCAACCGCATTCACGGGCGCAAGTACGGCGAGATCGCCAAGGCCATGGGGCTTTCGCAAAGCGCGGTGGAAAAACATATGATGCGCGCCTTGCAAGCCTGCAAGGCGAGCCTGGATCAGGACGCGGCGCGGGTGGTTCCCCTTCGTGCGAAGTCCGAGGACGCTCGTCGATGAAAGCGCCTCTGGATCCGGCCCTGATGATGACCCCTGAACAACACGATGCCGCGCTGAACTGGCTGAGCCTGCTGCACGACGAGCCGAGCGCGGCGGATCAGGCGCGTTTCAGCCGCTGGCTGCAAGCCGACCCCGCTCACGCCGAGGCCTACGCACAGGCCCAGGTGATGTGGGAGATGAGCGAAGAGCCTGCGGCGAAGCTTGCGGCCGAAGACGCTGTCGCCCTGCACGCCTTGCTCGCGGCCATGGACGCACCGGTTTCCCGCAGGCGTTCATTGCCGCGATGGGGCGCAGCGCTGGCGATGGCGGCGTGTCTGGTGATGATGGTCGGCGTGGGGCTCGGCTGGCAGCCGCAGCGCTGGCTGGATGATGTCGGCGCCGATTACGTGTCCGCGCCGGGGCAGGTGCGAACCGTGACGCTGGCCGATGAGTCGCAAGTCACCCTGGACTCCGACAGCGCCATCGCCGTGCATTTCGCCAACGGCGAGCGCCATGTGCAGCTGCGTCGCGGCGCGGCGTTCTTTCACGTGACTCACACGGGCGAGCCGTTTGTGGTCGACGGCGGCAAGGGTGAAACCCGCGTGCTGGGCACCCAGTTCGAAGTGCGCCTGCAGCCCAGCGGGGCGCAGGTCACGGTGTTGTCCGGGCGCGTGGGGGTGAAGGCCGGCGCCGAACTGCCGCAGCAGATTCTCACGGCGGGGCAGCAGGTCCGCTACGACCAGACCCGCACCACCGACCCTCAAACCGTCGACAGTGAAAACCAGCTGGCCTGGCGCCAGGGCTGGCTCAATTACTACCGCACGCCGCTGGCCAAGGTCATCAACGATTTGAGCCGCTATTACCCCGGCCGCATCGTCGTGCTCAACGATGCACTTGGCGCCAGAACAGTCAGCGGCAGCTTCCCCAGCAAAGACCCGGTCGCCGTGTTGGCGGCGTTGAAGTCGGTGGTCGGGTTCGAGCAATACGAAGCGTTGGGGCGGGTGATCGTGATCCGCTGATCGGGGGCATTT
>CAURWS010000208.1:0-6492 GCA_963528485.1 uncultured Pseudomonas sp.
GGTGATTCGCGACCTGAAGCTGTTCAGCATTCTCGATGACGATCAGAAGGAGGATTTGCTGGTTCCTGCGATCCATGACGAAGCCGGCTACAGAACCATCAGGGAAACCCTCGCCGCTCAGTACAACCTGGGCAACCGCGAACCCAACGTGCAGATCTACAGCATCGATCGTCGCGGCGACCGTTCGCTGACCCTGCGCCACCAACAACACGACCGCAAACCCTTGGGCGATTCAACTGACGAAGTGCTCAAACACCTGCATCGCCTGTGGGGCTTCGATATTCATCTGGAGACGCTGCAAGGCGATCAGGTCATGAAAGTCCACCACGTACCCCCGAGAAGCGAACACGCTGACAGTGAATATCCCCGGCTCGACCTGGCCGTCGTTCATCTATAGGGGTTACTCGACCTGACGGTCGTTTGCCTGATTAAGCAATTTGCACCTCCGCAAGGACGACGTAAGGTTTATCCTGTCGCGCTTACGGAGGTTTTTTATGCAGTTCTATAAAGTTGGCGGAGCGGTTCGCGATCGCCTGCTTGGCAAGGCGGTCGCTGACACGGACTGGGTGGTCGTCGGCGCGACGACCGATGAAATGCTGATCAAGGGCTATCGCCCGGTCGGCACGGATTTCCCGGTATTTCTGCACCCCCTCACTGGCGAGGAATACGCGCTGGCGCGCACCGAGCGCAAGACCGCGCCGGGCTATGGCGGCTTTGTGTTTCACGCCGATCCTGACGTCACCCTCGAAGAAGACCTGATTCGCCGCGACCTGACCATCAACGCCATCGCCGAGGACAAAGACGGCCACCTGACCGACCCTTACCATGGCCAGCGCGATCTCGAGGCGCGCATTTTGCGTCACGTTTCCCCCGCGTTCGCCGAAGATCCCTTGCGAGTGCTTCGTGTCGCCCGCTTCGCGGCCCGCTATGCCCCCGACGGTTTCACCATCGCCCCTGAAACGTTGCAATTGATGCGTCAACTCAGCGCCTCGGGCGAGCTGCAAGCCCTGACACCGGAGCGCAGCTGGAAGGAAATTTCCCGCGCGCTGATGGAGCGCGAGCCCCAGGTGTTTATCGAGGTGTTGCGTGACTGCGGCGCACTCAAGGTGTTGATGCCCGAAATCGACACGCTGTTTGGCGTGCTTCAGCCTGAGGCTCACCACCCGGAAATCGACACAGGCTTGCATGTGCTGAGCGTATTGCACCAGGCAGCCCTGCATCGCCAGCCGCTGAGCGTGCGCTGGGCCTGCCTGCTGCACGACCTGGGTAAAGGCCTGACGCCGGAAGAAGAATGGCCACGACACATCGCCCATGAACAGAAGGGTCTCAAGGCGATCAAGGCCGTGAGCCTGCGCTTCAAGGTGCCGAGGGATTGTCAGGAACTGGCGCTGCTGGTGGGCCAGTATCACACCCATGGCCATCGCGCCCTGGAGCTAAAACCTTCGACGGTGCTCGACCTGCTGCAGAGTTTCGACGTTTACCGACGCCCGCAGCGCTTCGAGGAGTTCATCGTCGCCTGCGAAATGGACGCCCGCGGTCGCAAGGGCTTTGAGGATCGCAGTTATCCACAAGCCGACTATTTGCGCGGCGCAGCGCTAGCTGCAAGGCAGGTCGCCGTGCAGCCGTTGCTGGACAAGGGTTATCAAGGGCAGGAACTGGGTGAGGCGCTTAAACGCGAGCGGCTGGATACGCTGACGTTTTACAAGGCGTCGTATCAGATGTGATCGAGCACCAGATACGTGATTACTCCCACAGAACAGTGATACCTGTCAGTGCGGGCACAGCATCGTATCCGGCGTCAATGACTGCCCCCGCCACTCAAACGCCACCGGCCAAAGCTGCTGCTGGATCTGCGCCTCTTCCCACAACCTCGCAAAGCTCATCCCCACTTCAGGATGAGCTTTTTCCGGCGCAATCAGCGAAAGCGGCCACAACACAAACGCATTCTTCAGAATCTCGGCGCGGGGCAACACCAGCCCGTCGAAATTACCCACATGCTCGTCGTACAGCAGCACGTCGATATCCAGCGGCAGGCCCTTGCGATCCGGGGCGTAACGACCGTTATCGGCTTCGATGAATTTCAGGCGGCGATCCAGTTCGATCAACGGCAGATCAGTCAACGCCGACACCACCAGATTGATGAACGGCCCGCTCTTGATGCCCACCGGGTGACTCTCGAACACCGGCGAGCAGGACATGTCGGTCAGAAAACCGGCCAGCGCATCCAGCCCGGCGCACAGATGGCGATGGCGGTCGATGTTGCTGCCCAGTCCGAGGAAAACCCGTGTCAGCGGCATCCGCGCTCGATCTCCACGCCCACGCCCTTGGCTGCTGGCACAGCGCCAGGCTTGGTCAGTTTCAGGTGCAGCCAGGGGATGTTGAATTCACTCATCAACACTTCGGCCAGACGCTCGGCAAAGGTTTCCACCAACTGGAATTGCGAGGCTTCGGCAAAAGCCTGTATGCGCGCGGAAACACTGGCGTAGTCGAGCGCCTTGCTCAGGTCATCACCCGCCGCGGCAGGCCGATTGTCCCAGGCAAAACTCAGGTCCAGACGCAGAACCTGGCGAATGCCACGTTCCCAGTCGTAGGCGCCGATCACCGTATCGACCTCCAGACCCTCAATGAAAACTCTGTCCAAGCCTTTCTCTCCGCTGCACGACAAGGGCGCGATGCGCCGTTAGAATCAGGGCATCCCCGCCCGGAATGGTTAGCATGTTTTGGTTACTGGCGATCCTCGCCTACCTGCTCGGCTCGCTGTCCTTTGCCATCCTGCTCAGCCGCATCAGCGGCAGCCCGGACCCGCGCGTCAGTGGCTCGGGCAACGCAGGCGCCACCAACATGTTGCGCCTGGCAGGCAAGAAGCTCGCTATCCTGACGCTGATCGGCGACGTCTGCAAAGGGTTGATCCCCGTACTCATCGCCGCCTGGGCCGGACCCGATGCCCGGCAACAGGCCTGGATCGGGCTTTACGCCGTCATCGGGCATCTGTTCCCGCTGTACTTTCGCTTTCGTGGCGGCAAGGGCGTCGCCACTGCCGCCGGCGTGCTGCTGGGCCTTTATCCGCCGGCAGCCCTTTTGGCCATTGCCACGTGGCTGCTGACCTTCTACCTCACCCGCACCAGCTCGTTGGCCGCGCTGATCGCAACGCCGCTGACCCTGCCGCTGCTGGCCTGGCAGGAGCCTCACGCGTTAGTGCCCATGACCGTACTGACCTTGCTGATCGTCTGGCGACATCGCGGCAATCTACGCGACCTCTTCGCCGGGCGCGAACGGCATTTCTGAAAGCAAAATATGAAAAAGGCTCATGCGAGCCTTTTTCTTTCATCGTTCACTGCTTGTTACAAACCCGGTAACTGCTCCATGGGCCAACGGGCCTGGACGCTGATGCTCAGGCTTTCGCGCTGACCGGCCATGAGACGCTGGCAACCGGCGAAAGCGATCATCGCGCCGTTATCGGTGCAGAACTCGGGGCGCGCGTAATACACGTTGCCGCCCAGACCGCCGAGCATTGACTCCAGCGAGTGACGCAACGCCCTGTTGGCACTGACGCCACCGGCGATCACCAGACGCTTGAGCCCGGTCTGTTTCAGCGCGCGCTTGCACTTGATGGTCAGAGTCTCCACCACCGCATCCTGGAAGGCCAGCGCGATGTCGCAACGGGTTTGCTCGCCGTCGTCCCCAGCGCTCTGGCACTGCTGCCAGGTGTTCAGCGCCGAGGTTTTCAGGCCGCTGAAGCTGAAGGTCAGGCCCGGACGATCGGTCATCGGCCGTGGAAAGGTGAAACGCCCTGGCACACCTTTGAGGGCCAGACGGGAAATCTCGGGGCCGCCGGGGTAATTCAGGCCCATCATCTTGGCCGTCTTGTCGAAGGCTTCACCGGCGGCGTCGTCCAGGGTCTCGCCCAGCAGCTCATAGAGGCCGATGCCATCCACGCGAACCAGCTGCGTATGACCGCCGGAAACCAACAAAGCGACGAACGGAAACTCCGGCGGTTGCTCTTCCAGCATCGGGGCCAGCAAATGACCCTCCATGTGGTGAACGCCCAGGGCCGGAATGTCCCAGGCAAATGCCAGCGCCTGGGCGCAGGAAGCCCCGACCAGCAAGGCCCCGACCAGGCCCGGGCCTGCTGTGTAAGCGATCGCATCAATCTCGGTCGCGGCGCAATCGGCCTCGGCCAACACCTGACGAATCAGGGGCAGCATGCGTTTGACGTGATCGCGCGAGGCAAGCTCGGGCACCACGCCGCCATAGACCCTGTGAAGGTCGATCTGGCTGAACAATGCATCGGCGAGAAGCCCGCGTTCGCTGTCGTAGAGCGCTACGCCGGTCTCGTCGCAGGATGTTTCCATTCCCAGTACTAACATGGGGTACGCCTTGTGGAGGCTGATTTCGAAGGCGCGCATAATAGTCGCCGCTCATGCCTGCGACCAGTGCTTTTCGATCAGAGGCTTTGCATTCCTCGCGCCGAGGGGTTAACATCCGCAACCCTTAAAACCGGCGTACTCAGTACAAGTGTTGTGCGAGGCGTCGACCCCGGTAATGAATGAAGGTAGCTCTGGATGCCAGCCGTCAAAGTTAAAGAGAATGAACCCTTCGACGTAGCTCTGCGTCGTTTCAAGCGCTCCTGCGAGAAAGCCGGCACTCTGGCCGAAGTTCGTAGCCGCGAATTTTACGAGAAGCCAACTTCCGAGCGTAAGCGTAAGGCAGCTGCTGCTGTTAAGCGTCACGCCAAGAAAGTTCAGCGCGAACAGCGCCGCGCCGTTCGTCTGTACTAATACAGACGTCTGTCGCAAGCTTCTGCCTTGCCCGGCCCTCAAAGCCGGGCTGTCGGCAGTTGCAGTTTCTGCTCCACGCTTTACAGACCGAGGCTTTCGCCATCGCGAACGCGATCAAGACTGGCTCCGTCGAACTCTTCCAGCCTGAACAAGGCTACGTTGACCCGTCTACACTGACCAAGCAACCGTCGTTAAGCTTTGGATTCGCCACGATCTTTCTGGCGGGGCGCCTGATGATGAGAACGCCATGGCCGGACTGATTCCCCAAGGTTTTATTGACGACCTCCTGAACCGCACTGACATCGTCGATGTGGTCAGTTCACGCGTTCAGCTCAAGAAAACCGGCAAGAATTTCAGTGCCTGCTGTCCTTTCCACAAGGAGAAGACACCGTCGTTCAGCGTCAGCCCCGACAAACAGTTCTATTACTGCTTCGGCTGTGGCGCAGGCGGCAACGCCCTCGGCTTCATCATGGACCACGACAACCTGGATTTCCCCCAGGCCGTCGAGGAACTGGCCAAAGCCGCCGGCATGGAAGTACCCCGCGAACAGGGCGTCAGAGGCCAAAAGCCACGGCAACCCACGGATTCGCCGCTTTATCCGTTGTTGACCGCCGCTGCCGATTTCTACCGTGCCGCGCTGAAAAGCCATCCGACACGCAAATCCGCAGTGGACTACCTGAAGGGCCGTGGTCTTTCGGGAGAGATCGCCCGCGATTTCGGCCTGGGGTTCGCCCCACCCGGCTGGGACAATCTCTACAAACACCTGAGCAGCGACACCCTTCAGCAGAAGGCCATGATCGACGCCGGCCTGCTGATCGAGAACGCCGAAACTGGCAAGCGCTACGACCGCTTCCGTGATCGGGTCATGTTCCCGATTCGCGACAGCCGCGGCCGGGTCATCGCTTTTGGCGGCCGGGTGCTGGGTGATGACAAGCCGAAATACCTGAACTCCCCCGAAACACCGGTGTTTCACAAGGGCCAGGAGCTGTACGGCCTGTTCGAGGCGCGCAAACACAATCGCAACCTCGACGAGATCATCGTTGTCGAAGGCTACATGGACGTCATCGCCCTCGCCCAACAAGGCTTGCGCAATGCCGTCGCCACGCTGGGTACCGCGACCAGCGAAGAACATTTGAAACGCCTGTTTCGCGTGGTGCCGAACGTGTTGTTCTGCTTCGACGGCGACCAGGCAGGCCGTAACGCCGCCTGGCGCGCACTGGAAGCAACGCTTTCGAGTTTGCAGGACGGGCGCCGGGCGCGGTTCCTGTTTCTGCCCGAAGGCGAGGACCCGGACACGCTTGTCCGCGCCGAAGGCACTGATGCGTTCAAGGCCAGGATCAACCAGCACGCACAACCGCTGGCCGATTATTTTTTCGAGCAGCTGACCAAAGAGGCCGATCCGCGCTCTCTGGAAGGCAAGGCGCACATGGTCACCCTGGCAGCGCCATTGATCGAAAAAGTACCGGGCGCCAACCTGCGCGAGCTGATGCGTCGGCGACTCAAGGAAATTACCGGGCTGGACGCGGCAGCGGTCACTCAGTTGGTGCAATCGGCACCTGCTGAAGCGCCGCCGGCTTACGACCCGGGGTTTGACTACGATTCGGTGCCCGATTACGGCGACTACCAGCCCCACGACGCCTACGAGCCGCAACAGGAATGGGCACCGCAGGCGCCGGGCGGACAAAAGAAAAAGTGGGACAACAAGCCGTGGGAC
>CAURWS010000209.1:0-6486 GCA_963528485.1 uncultured Pseudomonas sp.
AGCGCGGCCTGGTCGGTGGGCGAGAAGCGCGGGCTGTCCGCAGGGGTCACTTCATCCAGCGATGAGCCACTGGCCACGGCCACTGGCGTGCCGACCCCCAGAGCCTCGATGACAGGCAAGCCGAACCCCTCGCCGTAGGAGGGATGCCACAGCCGCTCGGCCTTGCGATAGACCTGATGCAACTGGCCGTCGCTGATGCCGCTGACGATGTGCAGCCCCGGCAGTTCTCGCTGGGCGCTGCTCAGGCCTTCCGGGCCGCCAATCAGCAGTAGGTCCGGGGTTTTCGGGAACTGCCGACGCGCCACCTGCCAGGCCTCGACGAACCACGGCATGTTCTTGCGCGGCTCGCGGGTGCCGACGCACAGCCAGTAGCGATCAGGCAATGGCGTGTCGAGCTCGGCGGGCTCGGCAGAGAAGCCTTCCACCAGATTGGGCAGTACGCGCACCTTGTCCCGGGCCTGGGGAAACAGGCGAATGGTTTCGTCGGCGGTGAACTGCGAGGGCGTCCAGATGCGGTCGGCCATCTTGACTGAATAGCCGATGGAAAGCCGATCAGTCTGGCCATAAATCTGCGCCTTGATCTTCGAGCCGTGGGCGTTGTTCAGGGTCAGTTGAAAGAGGTCATGAAGCTGCAGGATGTAGCGCATGCCGGCCGGTTTGCGACCGATGGGCAGGCCCATGTTGAGGTTGGCCAGGTACACCTCGACTTCCGCATCACGCAGTGCTTCGGGCAAAAAGCGCGCCTCGAAACGCAGACGTTCGGGCAGGCGATGAATGCCGTTCATCGGCGTTGCCCAGCGCGGGCAGTGGGCGATTTTGCGCACCGGGTGATCGAAGGGCGCGACGCTGAACAGTTGCAGCTGCACATCGGGGCTCGCGCGAAAGGCTTCTTCCAGGGCGATGTTCTGTCGGCCGATGCCGCTGTTGGGGAAACCTGTCGCGGGGCGGTAATCCAGTCCTACGCGCATGCGTGAGCGTCCTCTTGCTGATGAACCCGGGCGTAGATGCCTTCCAGTTGCGCGGCGGACACCGACCAGTCGTGGTATTGCCGCACATAGGCGCGACCGGCCTCGCCAATCTTCGCCAGGCGGGCAGGTTGCTCGATGGCTTCCACCAGCAGACGCGCCAGGCCTTGGGCGTCTTCACAGCCCAGGTAATGGGTGCCGTTGACCACCTTCAGGCCCGATACGCCCTGGTCGGTGGTGACCACCACAAGCCCGGCGGCCATGGCTTCCAGCACCTTGAGTTTGGAGCCGCCACCCTGGCGCAGCGGGGCGAAGAAAATCGCGGCGTCGTTTTGCACCGTGCGCAGGTCCGGCACGAAACCCAGCCAGTCGATGCGCGGGTCTGCCCAGCGCTGCGGCCAGTCTTCAGGCAAGGCGTAGCCGCCGATGGTCAGGCGCACCATGGGGTCGATGTTCCAGACCTTGGGCATGATGTGGTCCAGCGCCCACTCCACAGCGTCCAGGTTGGGGCCGTATTCGTAGTTGCCGATGAACAGCAGGCGGCGGCTGTAGCGGTCGGGGGTCACCTTGGCGTAGTAGTCGCAGTCCACACCGTTGACCACAAGGCTGGTGGCTCGGGAGGTCAGGCGAGTAAGGCCTTTGGCGTCTTCTTCGGTGACCGCGATCAACTGGCGGGTCTGGCGAAACACGCGCTCTTCCCAGTGCCGGTAGCGCCATTGATCGAAGCGAGTAAAAGGGCGCGCCCAGTCGGGGAAGTGATGATAGCTGGCCGCGCCAAGTCCGGATTCCACGTTGTGTTCGGTCATGATGAAAGGCTTGCCGGAGCGCCGCAGCGGCGCTTCGAACGGCTGAAAACTGTAGCTGTGCTCGATCTGGATCACGTCCCAGTGCTCCTGCAGCAACGCCTCGAATTGGTGCTCCAGCGACGGCGAATAACCGTTGGCGCTGGCCAGCATCGGAGGTCGGGCGAAGGCGATGGCGAGCAGGGTCCGGGCGCTGCGCAGGGGCCTGCGCGGGATCACGATCAGCCGTTCAAGCCACGGTTCGAGCGCGGCGCGGGTGGTGTCGTCCAGTTCGGTCTTGGACTGCACCAGCAGCGTGATGCGGTGCCCGCGGGCGGCAAGGTTGCGCAGCAGGTGAAACTGTCGGGTCTTGCCGCCGCTGGTGGTGGGCCAGGGCAGATAGGGCAATGTCCAGAGAATGCGCATGGCTAAGGCTTCCAGACCAGAATTTGCAGGGTGGGGGTCAGCGGTACATCGACGCCCTTGGCGTTGGCGAGCTCCGTGTGGTTGCCGGTCAACGGGTCGTACAGCGTGGCGGTTTTGATGCCGGGAAATTCAGGTGCGCACTGCTGGCGCTCCAGGCCATCAGCAGGTGCGCGCCGTCCGCACGGTCCCAGGCGATGGCGTAGAGGTCTTCGGGCACCGAAAGCGCCGGTGGCGGGTCGGCCGGTTTCAGGGTCGGGCCAGTGACATCGAAGAAGTTCTTGAGCGCCGTGTACACCGGCTTCGGTTCGCCGTTGAGGTCCAGCAGGCCATAGCCGCGATCACGAGGGCTGGCGCGCTGGTCGAGGTCGCTCAGGTTGAACAGGAAGATGCGCTGGTAATCCAGGGTGCTCATCATCGCCAGGCGCCGCAGGGTGTAGTCGGCTTGGCCATTGAGGCCGATGACGTGCTGCATTTCCACAGGCCCCGGGTAGCTCGACCAGCCCCATTCGGTGGCCCAGACCTGGCTCACGCCAGCGTCATGCAGGCTTTTGTTGAGGGCGTTGGCGCGCACCAGAAAATCGCGATCCTGAATGGAATCGCCTTCGGGGTATTCGGAGTAGGGGTGATAGGCCGCGATGATGTTCTGACTTGCCAGCCCCTGATCGACCATCGATTGCAGCATGTAGCCGGTGGAGCCGCGCATCTGCCCGTAATAGGCCACGCCCGCAGTGACGATGGGCTTGCCCGGCAGCGCCGCACGAATGGCGGTGGCGGTGGTGGTCAGCAGGTTGTAGTAGGCCACGGGATCGGCCTGGGGCAGCCAGATAATGTTGGGCTCGTTCCACACCTGCCAGTGGCTGACCTGCGGGTAATGCTGGGCCAGCGCCGTCATGCGCTCGGCGAAGATGCTGTTGTCGCGCGGCGGGTATTGGTCCGCGTTGCTGGCCCCTTGCGGCGCGGTGCTGTCGAAGGTCGCTGAACCCACCAGATACGCCACGGTGTTGTAGTGGTGGGGTTGCGCGGTGTTCATCGCCGCGTCCAGATCGGCAAGGTTGTATTGCCCCGGCGCGGGTTCCAGGATCGGCCAGTGCAGGGTCCAGCGAATCCAGTTCAGGCCCAGTTGATCGAGGCGGTTCATCTGCTTCTGGTAGATGTCCGGGGTGAAGTAATGAAACTGCACGTTGACCCCCAGAAAGTCCTTCCAGGTCACTGCCCGTTGCGCCCGCAGGAGGGTTTCGGCCTCTGCCGCCGGGCTGATCGCACCCAGCACGCAGGCACTCAGAACGCTGATCGCCAGTAACGCCTTGCCCTTCATTCATGCACCTCGCAGGCTGTCTGGAACAGTTGTTGAAAGCGTTCTGCCGTCAGGCTCCAGACCCTTTCCCGACCCAGCGTAGCTGCTTGCTCGGCCCACGCACGGGCGCGTTGCGGTTCGGCGCACAGGCGCGCCAGGACTTCGGTCAGCGCCTGCACGTTGCCTTGGGGGTAGATTTCGCCATTGCCGTGGGACACCTCTTCGGCGAAGGAGCGCGCATCGGAGGTGATCACCCCGCGCCCACAGGCGGTGGCCCAGGACAGCGCCCCGCTGGTGCCGCGCAGCTTGCCGAGGATCTTCAGCTTGCTCGATTCGCGATACGGCAGAACCATCACATGGTGGGCCTGAATCACCTGAGGAATCTCGGCCGCGGGCAGGTCCAGATGCCAGCCGATCAGGTCGGTCAGGCCCAGTTCGCGAATGCGCTGGCGCAGTTGCTCCAGGTAGCTGCCCGAAGGTCCGAAGGCCATTTCCGGCTCACTGCCGCCAGCCAGGGTCAGGCGCACGCGACTGCGCAGCTCGGGTTTTTCGAGAAACAGCCGGGCCAGCGCATCGAGCAGATCCTCGATGCCTTTGCCACGATAGATAAAGCCGAAATACAGCAATTTCAGCGGCTGCAACGGCGGCAGGGGAAGGGGCGCGATTGGCAGGTTGCCGTGCGGAATCACGGCCATCTGCGCCTGACGCAAGCCCATGCGCTGTTGCAGGCTGCGATTGCCGGCTTGAGTGAGGGTGATCAGACGGGTCATGTCCCGCGCCAGCTGACGTTCTTCATGCAGGCATAGCGGGTCGGCCAGCACCGTGGCGGCCTCCGGCAACGGCGAACGCAGGGAGGCCATCAGCGACAGCGGCCACGGCAGCTTTTCACGACGCCAGACCAGCCGTTCCGGGTCGTGCACGGTGGCCGTCAGCGGCAGGTGCGGAAAACGCTCGCGCAGGGTGCGCAGGGCATGGAATTCAGCCAAGCGCCCGCCGCCGATTTCCGCGTGCACCAGATCGATACCCTGCCAGTCGGCCTCGGCGACTCGCTGCCGGGCCGCATGCGGGTCGTTGCCCACGCCTTGCAGGGGCGTGCGCACCCGCACACCGAGGTCCTCCAGGGCGTGCTTGAGGTGTCCGGCATAGTCGGCGATGCCGTTCTGTTCCGGTGGCAGCGGGGCGAGGAGGGCGATCTGCATCTTAGTGAGGGCTCCGGAAACGGCCGAGCCAGGTCAGCACGTGCTGCGGGATTTCGAAGCGGCGGCGATTGAGGATGATCCCGTCGACGTGCTTGAACGCCGTGGACAGCGTGGTCAGTGCGTTCTGCAGTTTCGGCACGGTGGAGGTTTCCGCCTCGATCACCAGCACGATCAGGTCGGCATCGCGCAGGTGAACGAACACCTCCTGCTTGACGAAGAAGTCCGAGGCGTCGATCAGCTGGATTTCCCCCGGCTCGGCCACACGCCCGTCGCCGACGCGAACCCGATAGCCGTGCTCCTCGAGCAACTGGCGCAGGTGCTCGATGACAAAGCTCACGCCTTCGCCTGCATGGGCCGATGTCAGGCCGATGCTCAGGCCTTTCTCCGGCACCTGCTTGAGCGGCAACACGCTGTACAGCCGGTAGAGGCTGGCGATGAATGCGCTGTGATGCTGCGGCTGTACAGTCTCCAAGTCCTGCAGGCTGGTCCACAACGGCACGCCGAACTGCGCTTCGATCTTGTCGCCGTCATGAATGCGCTGATCGAGCAGGTAGAACAGGTACAGCGCCAGCAGGCCCACGCCCAGACTCAACGGCACAGCCAGCAGCAACATCATCAGGCTTTTGGGAAAGACGCGGCTGGGGTTGAGGGTGGCCTGTTCGACCACCGAAATGTTACTGATCTGTTTGTTGTCCAACTCGCGGTCGATGCGGGCTTTTTCCAGGCTGTCGGTGTAGAGAATGAAGTTCTTCTCTTCGGCGTTCAGCTCGCTCTGCAGCCGCGAGAACTTGGGCTCAAGATCCAGTGCCTGTTGGCGGTCCTTCTCCCATTGCGCCAGTTGCGCGTCCAGCTGTTGTTGCTGAATCAACAGCCTTGTGTAGCTGGCCTGCTGGTCGTTGAGAATGTTCTGCAGGCGAGTGAACAGCGGGTTGGGCGCGATGTTTTCGGTGCGTTGCACGGTGTGGGTTTCACTGGCCCAGAGCGCCTTGAGGTTCTTGATTTCATTGTCCAGCGCCTGCACCGGCGGGGCACTTTCCTTGAACGAACGCAGCAGTTCCTGACGCTCGACTTCCTTGCTGTTGATGCGGTTTTGCAGGTCCTGGCGTGAAGGGTTCAGGGCCATTTCCTTGCCGGTGCTGATCAACCGGGTCTGCTGTTTGATCTGCTCCTGAATCTTGTCGATCCCGGCCTTGGTCGAGGCAATGGCACGCGCCGTGTTGTTGCGCTCGGTGCGCAGGTCGTTGAGGCCTTGGGCGACGTCGGCCAGGCGTTGATTGATGCTGATGGTGCCAACCTGATTGAGCAGCGCCTGAATCTCGCTCTTGTGCGCGAGGATGTTGGCTTGGGTGTCTTTGACCTCCTGCTCATAGAACGCGTAGAGGTTGACCCGGCCGAGAATGCGCGCCCGTTCAAGGCCGTACTGGTCGACCCAGCTCTTGAGAATGGCCTGGGCGACCTGCGGATCGTCCCAGGTGAACGTCAGCTCCATCACCGACGAACCTGGCTCATGGGTGGCCTTGAAGTTCTTTTCCAGGTCTTCGGCCAGGCGCTCTTCAGGGGTGCGCGCCTCGATCAGGCCGAGGGTTTCGAACACCGTTCGCGCGGCACCCACGACCGCCCGGAAGATCGCCCCCGGCGCGTTCTTGAGGGTCGCGATGAAACCGTCGTTGTGCTGCGCTTCGGAGACTTTGGCGATGTACTCCTGTGCCACCGAACGGATGATCGGCCGCCCGGTGAGCATGCGTTCTTCGTCCAGCAGCGGGTCGCGCAGGGCGCTGGGTACGGCGATCGACTGGCGGTCGGCAAGCTCGATCGGCACG
>CAURWS010000210.1:0-6477 GCA_963528485.1 uncultured Pseudomonas sp.
CTGTGCGCTGCGCTGCCCGGCGATGAAGTTGTGTCCTTGATTCGATGGCATCAAAAGCTCCTCACAAGGTGTTGACCTGACCGATCGCCACCGGGCGCGGGCCTTCGCCGATGCCGTTTTCCAGCGGCGCACCGAACGCATCGAGGCTGATGTGGAAGCGGTCGCCGGGCTGTGTTTTCACGCCATCGGCAAACGACAGGGTCGCCGTGCCGAAGTAGTGAATGTGCACGTCGCCCGCACGCAAAAACTGCGCGTATTTGAAGTGGTGAAATTCGAGGTTGGCCAGGCTGTGGCACATGTTGTCCTCGCCACTGAGGAACTCCTTCTCCCAGATCACTTCGCCATTGCGCTTGATGCGGCTCATGCCGGACAGATGATGCGGCAGCTCGCCGATGCGCAGCTCCGGGCCGTAGGCGCAATAACGCAGCTTGGAATGGGCGAGGTACAGGTAGTTGCGGCGCTCCATCACGTGATCGGAAAACTCGTTGCCCAGCGCAAAGCCCAGGCGATAGGGCTGGCCGTCGTCGCCAATGACGTAGAGGCCGGTCAGCTCGGGTTCTTCGCCAGCGTCTTCAGCAAACGGCGGCACGGGGAAGTCAGCGCCGGGGCGCACCACGATGCTGCCATCGCCCTTGTAGAACCACTCAGGCTGGGCGCCGACCTGCCCTAGCGCGGGCTTGCCGCCTTCGATGCCCCATTTGAAGATCTTCATGGTGTCGGTCATGCCCGCTTCGACCTCACCGTCGTGCTGGTGCATCTTGTCCCGCGCCGAGGCGCTGCCCAGGTGAGTCAGGCCGGTGCCGCTGATCAGGCAGTGGGCCGGGTCTTCGTGGTCCAGAGGCGGCAGGACCTGGCCGTTTTGCAACAGGCCCGCATATTCAGGCCCGGGCTCAGTGCCGCGTTTGCCGACCTCGGCGGTCAGGCTGTGCTGGCTGCGAATGGCCGCCAGGGCCAGTTCGCGGGTGCTGGTGGTGTTGCGAACGACATTGACCTGAGCACCCTCGACGACGCCGACCTGGCGTTGTCCCTGGGTGGTTTCGAATTGGATCAGGCGCATGGGCTGAATCTCCGAAAAATTGGAATGCAATCTCGCCTCTGCCCGCAGGGCGTGGGCACAAGCTTGCTCCTACGCCCTCCGGGCAGAATCAAAAGCAGAGCTGCTCATCACTCGATGATGTTGAACTCGCTCAGGTACTCATCCGAGATTTCCAGGCCCAGGCCCGGCTTGTTGTCGTCCAGCTGGATGTAGCCGTTGACCGGTGCTGGCTCGCCCTTGAACACGTAGTAGAACAGCTCGTTGCCGACCTAAACGTCGAACACCGGGAAGAACTCGGCCATCGGCGAGGCGGTGGTGGACATGGTCAGGTGATAGTTGTGCATCTGGCCGGCGTGAGGGATGACCGGCACCGACCAGGCTTCGGCCATGGCGTTGATCTTGCGCGCTGCGGTGATGCCGCCCACGCGGTTGGTGTCGTACTGGATCACGTCGACGGCGCGGCGTTCCAGCATGTCCTTGAAACCGTAGGAGGTGAACTCGTGCTCGCCGCCGGAGATCGGCATGATGCCCATCTTCTTCAGCTCGATGTAGCCTTCCAGGTCGTCGGCGATCACCGGCTCTTCCAGCCAGCGCGGCTCGAATTCCGCCAGTTTCGGCAGCATGCGCCGGGCGTATTCCAGGGTCCAGCCCATGTAACATTCGAGCATGATGTCGACATCGGGACCGGCCAGTTCACGCAGCGCACGCACCTGTTCGATGTTGCGACGCATGCCCGCCGGGCCGTCTTTCGGGCCGTAGCCGAAGCGCATCTTCATCGCCGTGAAGCCCTGGCTCAGGTAGCCCTGGGCTTCTTCAAGGAACAGGTCCAGGTTGTCATTGGCGTACAGCTTGGAGGCGTAGGTCCAGATCTTCTCCTTGGTACGCCCGCCCAGCAGCTTGAACACCGGTTTGTTCACAGCCTTGCCCATGATGTCCCAGATGGCGATGTCGATCGCCGAGATGGCCGCCATGCCGATGCCCTTGCGGCCCCAGGCGTGGCTCTGGCGGTACATCTTTTGCCAGATGTATTCGTTGTCGAACGGGTCTTCGCCGATGGCGATGGGTGCCAGGTAGGTGTCGATGATTTCCTTGGCCACACGTGGCGCCAGCGCACAGTTACCAATGCCGACAATGCCGCTGTCGGTCTCGACTTCCACCACCAGCCAGCCGTGAAAACGGAAGGAGCCCATGGCATCGCCACGCTCAAAGAGGATGTCGCTGGCGTTGGTGCAGAAGTGCGCCTGTGGCGGAACGACCTTGCCTTTCCACTCGAATACGCGGGTACGGATTGCCTTGATTTTCATGAGAGCGGTTCCTTTCAACCGATGGCACGCTGGCCTTTTTGTAGTTGTCGTTCGATGCGGCAGCGCCGCGGGTCGATGGGGAGAATTTAGCGACAGGCCAAGCGGGTCGGCTAATCACTTATGCGTATCCAGTGATAGCTGGAGGTGATCACTCATAAAGCTTATGGATGCACGGGGTTATCGGGAGCGACGCGATCAGTTTTTGATGCAGGGCACCAATGACCACTGCTGCATCGAACTGGCTTTTGATTCTGGGCGGAGCCCGTAGACGCGCAGCTTGCTCCTGCGCCTTCGGCACAAGCGGTACATCAGCGATGCAGAAAACGCAGGCAAAAAAAGCCGCACGGCGTTCATCACACCATGCGGCAAAAACGTGGGCTGTTGCTGTTGGGGTCAAGCGGTCAAACGTTGCTCTGCCCCATGCGGCAGGCAATCTCGAACGCCTGGCGAATCGCGCCGACATTCGCCTTGCCCTGCCCTGCAATATCGAACGCCGTACCGTGGGCGGGCGTGGTGATTGGGATCGGCAAGCCGCCCTGCACCGTCACGCCGCGGGAGAAGCCCATCAGCTTGATCGCGATCTGCCCCTGGTCGTGGTACATCGTCACCACCGCGTCAAAGGCATTGGCATCGCCCTGCACTTTCAGAAAAATCGTATCGCCCGGATACGGCCCGTCGGCGTTCATGCCTTGCGCCTGCGCGGTTTTCACTGCCGGGCCGATGATGTCCAGCTCCTCGCGACCGAACGAGCCGTTGTCACCATTGTGCGGATTCAACCCGCACACACCGATGCGCGGCGCCTTGAGGCCATTGCGCTTGAGGGCAGTGTCGATGAGCCGGATCGCCTCGATCACCCGCTCCTGAGTCAACATGCCCGGCACCGCCGACAACGCCACATGGGACGTCACGCGGGAGGTCCACAGGCTGTCCATCACGTTGAATTCGCAGAACGGCCCGTTGAAGCCCAGCAGCTCGGCGAACCAGTGCAGCTCGTCGTTGTGATCCATGCCCGCCATGTGCAGCGAGGTCTTGTTCAGTGGCCCGAACAACACGGCGTTGGTGGTTTTCGCCGCAGTCAGCTCGACGGCGATTTTCAGCGTGTCGAGACAGTAGCGCCCACCGATGGCGCTGGCTTCGCTGCGCGGGAAATCACCCACGGCATCGCCGCGGAAGTTGTAGAACAGCGGCGTGTCGTCGGTGAAGTCCAGCGACGCCAGCGAATCGATCTGCCGATACGGGAATGTCAGCCCCGCGATGTCCATGCCCCGACGCATCTCGCTCTCGTCGGCGATCAGGATCACCTGGGCCTGGCTGCGCACTTTCTCATCGCTGAGCAGCCGCGCGATCAGTTCCGGGCCAATGCCCGCCGGGTCACCGAGTACCATCGCAATTCGGGTTTTGTTCATGCCTGACTCCTCATCTGTTCCGGCCACGGACGCGCCACGGCGCACGGCTCGCAACGGTAAATGCGTTGCGCGTTGCTGTAGAAAAGACGCTCCTGATCGGCGCGGGGCAGATCACGAACGATGTGTTTGAAACCGCTGTAGATGTCGTCGAACGAGCCGCACAGGCTGTCGACCGGGAAGTTGCTAGCGAACATCGCGCGCTCGGCGCCGAACATGGCGATGATCTCGCGCACGATCCAGGCGTTGTCCTGAGCGCTCCAGCGTCGGCCACGCAGGCCCAACCCGGAGATCTTCACCACCACATTGGGCTGCTCGGCCAGTTTCGCCATGGCGGCGTGCCAACCGGCGAGGCCTTCGACGCTGCGATCCGAGGGCAGCCCCGCGTGGTTGAGGATCAGCGTGGTCTGCGGGAAATCCCGCGCCAGCAACCCGGCTTCCGGCAGGTTCCACCAGGGTGTCTGCAGGTCGAAGCGCAGGCCAAGGTCGTGCAAGGTCGCGTAGCTGCGGCGCCAGTGTTCGTCGTTCATCAACGTGCGTTGTTCACCCACCTGCTCAGGCGACGTCGGGCCGCCCGGCTTGTGCCGCACACTGCGCACGCTGGCGAACGATGCCTGTTCGGTGAGCAGCGCAATGGCGTCCGGATGATCGAGCCAGGCTTGCGCGACGACCGCATTGGGTACGCCATAACGCGCGGCGATCTGCTCGATGAAACGGGTCTCGCCAATAGGATCGCTCGGGTCCCACTCGGTCTCGACGTAAACGGTCTGCACCACGTTGTGCTCGCCCGCATCGGCGAAGTACTCGGGGGGCAGGTAACGGCGTTTGATCGCCGAGTAATCGCCGTAACGAAACGGGATGTTCGCGCCCTCCGCGAGCCACGGGTGGTAGTTGGTCTGCGGGTCCCAGAAGTGATGATGGGCATCGACGATCGGCCCGCTGTAGACCTCCTCAGACATCGCCCACCTCCTGTTTGCCATCCAGGCCGATCAGCAAGGTGGCAAGTACGAACAGCGCCGCGCAGATCGCGAAGAACGCCAGCACCGCGCCGAAACCACCGAAGAACTGCAGGATCACGCCCACCAGAATCGGTACGAAGATGCCGCCGATGCTGCCTGCCAGGTTCATCACGCCGCCGATCAAACCAACGCGAGCCGGTGCCGCCAGCAGCGCCGGGAAGCTCCAGTACAGGCTGCCCCACATCAGGAAAAACGCCGTCATCGCCAGCAGCGCCACGGCGGCAATCGGGTCGCTCAGATTCGGCAGCAGCAACAGCGCGCCGAGGGCGATCACGCCGGAAAACGTCAGCAGGCCTTTGACCGCGACACCGCGACGCACGCCCTTGCGAATCAGGCCGTCGCAGAGAAAACCACCGGTCAACGAACCGAGCGAGCCGCAGATGAAGATCACAAACGTCGCAAAGCCGATGCCCTTGATGTCGAACCCCCGCGCCTGGGCCAGGTAACTCGGGCCCCAGGTCAGCAAACCGAAGTACACCATCGCCCAGGTCGAACGACCGATCAGCAGGCCCACCAGCGAACGGGCAGCGATGCCCAGCCCCTTGACCTTGGCACGCGCCGCTTCGGCAGCAGGCGTCTCGCGGCCGGCGTTGATTTTTGCAAGCTCCGCCTCGTTGACCTGCGGGTGCACCGAAGGATCGTCACGCAGGTAGCGCCACGACACCCAACCCAGCAGCAACGTCGCCACACCGGCGATCACGAACGCCAAGCGCCAGGAGTCCAGCGAGACGATCAGATAAGCGATGATCAGACCACCCAACGCCACGCCCAACGGGCTGCCGCTGTCCATCATCACCGCGCCGCGACTGCGCTCACTCGGCGCCAGCCACAACGAAATCAGCTTGCCGCCCGACGGGAACAACGGCGCTTCCGCAGCACCAAGAAACATCCGCGCAAACAGCAGCGAAGCACCGCCCGTGGCAAACCCCGCCAACACCTGAAACGTGCCCCACAAACCGGTGGACCAGGTGATCACACGACGCGGCCCAAAGCGGTCGATCATCCAGCCGCCGGGAATCTGCAACAGCGCGTAGGCCCAGAAGAAACTGCTGAGAATCAGCCCCTGCATGGCAGGCGACAGGGTGAATTCCTTGGCAATGGTCGGCATCGCAATCGACAGCGAAACGCGGTCGATCAGATTGACCATCGTCAGTACGAAAATGATTGCGAAGATGCGCCACCGCACCGTGCTGGCCTTGGCCACGCTGGCAACGCTGGAAACGGGAGGGGCATACGGTTCACCTGTTGCGGACAGGTGCACGTCGGCGCTGCTGCGAGCCATGGGTGCGTACCTCGATGTTGTTTTTTTTATAGTCGACGGCCTCAAACGAGAGTGCCGGTGTGCAGCCACTATCGAGGCGTAAGCGATAACCGTCTAATCAAAGCTGGAAATACGGTGATAGCTGGAGGATATAGCACGCGTGAGGTTTGGTGATTGCAGCGAGTCCATTGCCCGAACGATCACCCATTGAACCTGCAGGGCCGTTTAATATTTCGAGATGTGACAAAAGTGACCATAATCGGACCTTCCTTCCCGACACCAGCGTTCTCTCGATGCCAGATCCTACTGCACCGTCCAGTGAATCCGAACAGCCCCCCCACCCAGCACCCGCGCCCCGGCGGGTAAACCGGCCCCGCGGGCGGCCCTGGCGCCCGCGGGGGGCGTTCGGGCCACGCGCGCATCGGGCCCGCCCGGTTGCGCGGGCATAAGACAG
>CAURWS010000211.1:0-6460 GCA_963528485.1 uncultured Pseudomonas sp.
CATGTCCGTCCAGACCTCTTCGATATAGGCCAGGCATTCTTTCTTCAAACCGCTCTTGCCCACTGTGCGCCAGCCTTCCGGCACCGCCTTGTAGTCGGGCCAGATCGAGTACTGCTCTTCGTGGTTGACCACGACCTGAAAGAGGATGTCCTCGCGGTCGAATACTGACGTCATCGTGTGTGTCTCCATCGTTGTGAGGCTCGCTGCGCGACGGGTGCGCAGCGATGAATAGAACGCTTGTAGAAGGAACGGATCAGCCGCCCCCAAATTTAGAGGCAATTCAAAGGCTGGCCACTGCCGCGGCGAACGCCTTGCTGAAAATCCGCGCCACTTCATCGATCTGGGCCGCCGTGATCACCAGCGGCGGCAGGAAACGCACCACGCTGCCATGCCGTCCGCCCATCTCCAGAATCAGCCCGCGCTTGAGGCACTCACGCTGCACCAGCGGCGCCAGACGCGCGAACTGTGGCGGGTGACCCAGGGCGTCTTTGGGCCCCTGCGGGTCGACCAGTTCCACACCCAGCATCAGACCACGGCCACGAATGTCGCCCATCTGCGGGAAATCCCGTTGCAGGATGCGCAGGTGCTCGCTGAGGCGCTCCCCCATGGCGGCGGCGTGGTCAGCGATGTTGTGCGCCTTGAGGTAGCGCATCACCGCCGAACCTGTGGCCATTGCCATCTGGTTGCCACGGAAGGTCCCTGCGTGGGCGCCGGGCTGCCAGGTGTCGAGCCCTTCGCGATACACCACGACCGCCATGGGCAGGCTGCCGCCAATGGCCTTGGACAGCACCACCACATCGGGAACGATCCCGGCGTGCTCGAAGGCGAACATCTTGCCGGTTCGGCCAAAACCGCTCTGGATCTCGTCCAGGATCAGCGGGATACCGACCTTCTCGGTGATCCGACGCACGCCGCGCAACCATTCGACATCCGCCGGAATCACACCGCCCTCACCCTGCACCGCTTCCACAATCACCGCCGCCGGTGGCTGAACCCCGGCCTCCGGGTCGCTCAGCAGGTTTTCCAGGTAATGCAGGTTGGCCTGTACACCGGCCTCGCCACCCAGACCGAACGGGCAACGGTAGTCATAAGGATACGGCAGGAACTGCACGCCATTGCTCAGCAACCCTGCAATGGCACGTTTAGGACCCAGGCTGCCCATCAGGCTCAGCGCGCCCTGGCTCATGCCATGGTAAGCCCCCTGGAACGACAGCACGGTGCTGCGACCGGTGGCGGTACGCACCAGCTTGAGTGCCGCTTCCACCGCGTCCGTACCGGTGGGGCCACAGAACTGGATTCGGGCCTGGCTGGAAAAGGTGGCAGGCAGCAGGTCGAACAGGTCCTGCACGAACTGGTCCTTGACCGGTGTCGTGAGGTCCAGTGTCAGCAACGGCAGTTCGTCAGCCAGTACCTTTTTGATCGCCTCAATCACCACCGGGTGGTTGTGCCCCAGCGCCAGCGTGCCGGCCCCGGCCAGGCAGTCGATGAAACGACGGCCTTCGACGTCCTCGACATGGATGCCGCTGGCCCGCTTGAGCGCCAATGGCAGGCGTCGCGGGTAGCTGCGGGCGTTCGATTCCTGACGGCTCTGACGGGCCAGCAGTGGCGACTCATTGAATTGATACAGTGTTTCTTCGGACACAGGACGCGCCTGCCCGGATTGATCTTCGACAAGACGGGTAACCGCTGACATCTTTCGAACCCTCACGTTGGTGAATTGAGCGAAACCTGAAGCCCCGTGCGCGACGAGCCTTGCGGCACACACGGGATTGCCTGTTCTGGAAACGCACCAGCGCGAGGCGGATTTAGACCCTTGCGGGGTTTTATTCCAAATGTCGTCAGGCGTTTGTGTGGGCGTAGACGGGCCGTTCTGGCAAGTGCCAGAGCTGTTTCGGCTTCGTTTCAATGGCAAGGAAAAAACCTGTGGCCGCCAGGCTTACCGGACGGCCACAGGGAGGCAGGTTGCGTACCCGCATCCTTTGTTGATCTGAGTACGCCTCACTCAAGGAGCACGATGATCCCGGTCACAGCCCCTCAAGCTCGGCCATCAGGTCGTTGAGGCGGTCGACTTTCTCCTCGCTGATCTCGCTGCTCGCCAGTCCGTCGATGTATCCGGCCAGCTCCTCCACCGTGCTGCACTCGAACATGGCCCGCAGCGGCACGTTGCGTTGCAGGGTTTTCTGTACGCGCGATGCAATCTGTGTCGCGAGCAACGAATGACCTCCCAGCTCGAAGAAGTTGTCCTGCACCCCGACCTGTTCGACCTTCAGCACCTGCGCCCAGATATCGGCCAGGGTCTGTTCCAGCGCGTTGCGTGGCGCCAGGTAGTCCCGGGCCTGCAACTGACCGATCTCGACCTCCGGCAACGCCTTGCGATCCAGCTTGCCGTTGGCGTTGAGCGGCAACCGGTCCAGCCACAGCCAATGCAGCGGAACCATGTACTCGGGCAACTCACTGCGCAGGCGCTGCTTGATCCGGTCCAGTCGCTCACCCGGATTGAGCGCCGAATCGGCGGCCACCAGATACCCGACCAGGTACTTGCCATTGGCGCTCTCTTTGACGCTGACCGCCGCATCGCGCACTTCGTGCTGTTCGTGCAGGCGCGCTTCGATTTCCCCCAGTTCGATCCGGTAACCGCGAATCTTCACCTGGTGGTCGATACGACCGACGTATTCCAACACCCCGTCGCTTCGACGGCGCGCCAGGTCACCTGAACGATAGAGGCGCTCACCCGGCGTGCCGAACGGATTGGGCACGAACACCTGCGCCGTGCGCGCGGGGTCGCTGACGTAACCGCGCCCCACCCCGATGCCCGCAATGCACAGTTCGCCCACCGCGCCCTGAGGCACCAGTTGCTGTGTCCCCTCGAGCAGGTACAGGCGGTTGTTGTCCGTGGGCGTGCCGATGGGCAGATAGGTGCCACGGGTGGCGGCCAGATCAACCTGATAGAACGCCACGTCATCCGAGCACTCGGCGGGACCGTAGGCGTTCACCAGCGGGATTCGCGGATAGCGCAACAGCCACTGATGCGCCAGCTCCGGCGGCATGGCCTCGCCGGTCGGCAACATCCAGCGCAGGCCGTCCAGCTCAATCGCCTCCTGCGCCAGCATCCCTTGAATCAGCGACGGCACGCTTTCCAGCACACTGATGCCCTGGGCCTGGACATGATCGAGCAGGCCCTGCGGATCATGGGCAATGGCATTCGGCACGATGTCCACACACCCGCCAAACAACGGCGCGGTCAAGAACTGCCAGACCGAAATGTCAAAGCTCTGCGAGGCCGTCTGAGCGATCACATCGCCCTCCCCCAGCCCCAGATACGGCACCTTGCTCAACTGGTTGTTGAGCATGCCGCGCTGCTCGACCATCACCCCTTTTGGCAACCCGGTGGATCCTGATGTGTAGATGACGTAGGCGAGGTTATCCGGACCGCTGTAGACACCGGGATTGTCCAGCGAGCCACCGCCATGCTGGACTTGCTCCCAGATCAACAGCCTTGGCCGGCCCGCGCAGGCAAATTGCTCCAGCAACTCCTGCGCCTGTTCACGACAGGCCTCGGTGCAGACCAGCACCGGCGTGTGACTGAGCTCAAGAATACGCCCCAGACGCTGGGCGGGCAGGCCCGGATCCAGCGGCAGGTAGGCAGCACCGGCCTTGAAGCTGCCAATGATCATGCCCAGCAGGTCCAGACCCCGCTCGGCCAGCAGCGCCACCGGCTGGTCAAGCTTGACGCCGGCGGCGATGAGCGCGTGCCCCAGCCGGTTACTGCACAGGTTCAGGCTCTCATAGGTGTGCTGATGCTCAAGGCAGGTCGCAACGACTCGCTGCGGATGCGCAGCCACCTGCGCCTCGAACAGCGACACATAGCCTTGATCCAGTGGATAGTCGCGCTGGCTTTGATTGCAGCCGTGCAGCAGGAAATCCTGCTCTTGCTCACCCAGCAGGGGCAACGCCTGCATGTCGCCCTGCAAACCATCCATCAACGCCAGCAGCAGGCGCTTGAACTCAGCCAGCAGGTGTTCGACGTTCGTGCGCTCGAAATAGCGCTGGTCATAGGACAGGTGAAGCCCCAGGTCGTCGCCCGGGTAGCAGACGACGGTCAGCGGGAAGTTGGTGTGGGTGCGGCCTGAATCGGAGGTCGCGTTAAGGGTCTGCGCGTGGTCGAGCACCGAGGTTTGCACCGGCGCGTTTTCGAACACGAACAACGAGTCGAACAGAGGCTGGCCCTTGGGCAGCTCGCTGTTTTCCTGGAGGGTCACCAGCGGCAGGTATTCGTACTCGCGCAATTGCATGTTGCGCTCCAGCAAACCGCCAAGCCAGGAACGCACACTGCATGGCTCATCGTCCGGGGGCAGCGTGACTCGCAACGCCACACTGTTGATGAACAGGCCCACCGTGCGCTGCATGTGCGGCATGTCCACCGGACGTCCCGCCACCGTCACGCCAAACACCACGTCACGATCCCCGCTGAAGCGACGCAGCACCAAGGCCCAGGCCGCCTGGGCAAAGGTGTTGACGGTCAGCTGGTGTTGCTGGGCCAGTTCCTTGAGGCGGATGCCCTGCTCAGGGTCGAGCCGGGTGTAGCAGTCGCCCACGACCATGCCGCCGCTGTCGCCTGCGTGTTCACGCAGGAAGGGACGATCGCTGGGGATCGGTGTCGGGCGCTCGAAGCCCTGCAGATGATCGCGCCACCACTGACGGGCCCGCGCCATGTCCTGACGTTGCAGCCAGCCAATGTAATCGCGGTAGCGCGGTGGCACCGGCAACTGCGCATCGCGCCCCTCGCCCAGGGCACCGTAGATTTCAAAGAAATCGTTCATCAGCAACGAACGGCACCAGGCATCGATCAGGATGTGGTGGTTGCTCATCATGAACCAGTAACGGCCGGACCCGACCTTGATCAGCCGCAGGTGAAACGGTGCTTCGCGCAGCAGCTCGAACCCGGCTTCGCGCTCCTGCCTGAGCAGGGCCTGCAGGCGAGGTTCCTGCTCGGCTTCAGGCACTTCACTCCAGTCCTGATAGTCCATGGGTGTGCGGCCCGGCTTGTGAATGACCTGCAGCATGTCTTCGCCGATGTTCCAGCAAAACGACGCGCGCAAAGCTTCATGGCGCGCGACCACGGCCTCCCAGGCCAGGGCAAAGCGCTCTACATCCAGCTCACTGTTGATGCGGTAGCGGTCCTGCATGAAATACAGCCCCGTACCCGGCTCCAGCAAGGTGTGCAGCAACATGCCTTCCTGCATCGGCGTCAGCGGATAGACATCATCGATCTGTGCGGCCGCCACCGGCAACGCGTCCAGCTGACTCTGGGTCAGGCGTGCCAGCGGGAAGTCCGACGGCGTAAGGCCGCCGGCGTCATCGGCCAGGCAATGGGCAATCAGCCCGCGCAACTCGTCCAGGTAATCGTTCGCCAGTGCTTCGATGGCGTGAGGCGCATGCCGTTGCGCACTGAAGGTGAAGCGCAACACCAGCTCACCCGCATACACCTGGCTGTCGATGCTCAATTCATTGGGCAACGGTGCGTCATCGTCATGGGCCTGTCCTGCCGACGCTTCCAGCGGACGGAACAGCGCATCCTGGCCGAAACTCTGGTCGAACTGGCCCAGGTAGTTGAACGTGATCGGCGCTTCAGGCAGCGCGGCCATCGCCTCGCGGCAGGTGTCGTCTGCCAGATAGCGCAGCACGCCATAACCCAGCCCTTTGTGCGGCACCGCGCGCAATTGCTCCTTGATGGCCTTGATCGACGTCCCCTGCCCTCCGTCCTGCGGACTCAGCCGCACCGGGTAGGCACTGGTGAACCAGCCGACGCTGCGGGTCAGGTCGATGTCGTCGAACAACGCCTCGCGACCATGCCCTTCGAGCTGTACCAGTGCCGAGGGCTGCCCGCTCCAGCGGCAGACGCTACGCGCCAGCGCCGTCAGCAACAGGTCGTTGACCTGTGTGCGATAGGCCACTGGCGCCTCTTGCAGCAGTTGCCGCGTGGCGCTGGCGTCCAGTCGCACACTGACCTGCTGCCCATGGCGATGCTGCCGCCCGCCCTCAGCACGCAAGCCCGGCAGCTCGGTGGCCGGCCCTGCCAGTTGTAACTGCCAGGTCGCCAGCTCCTCGCGCAACGACTCACTGCCTGCATAGGCCTGCAGACGCTCGGCCCAGTCACGCATGGCGCTGGTCTTGGCGGGCAGCTGCACCGCGCGGCTCTCCAGACTCTGACGGTAGGCCGTCTGCAGGTCCTCAAGCAGCACGCGCCAGGAAACGCCGTCCACCACCAGGTGATGAATCGCCAGCAACAAACGCTGCTCAGCGTTCGGCCCGTCCACCAGCAACGCGCACAGCAGTGGGCCATCGGTGAGGTGCAGACTGCGCTGCGCCTGGCTGTAAAGGTCTTCGCACTGCGCAAGCGATGCCACCTGGATCTGCCGCAGAAGGCGGGTGTCGGTGTCCTCACGGAACCGTGCACTCC
>CAURWS010000212.1:0-6455 GCA_963528485.1 uncultured Pseudomonas sp.
GATTAGCCCCGGCCGCCGTCTGCGCCGCCAGATCGCGGATGTTCACCAGATTGCGGTCCACTTCCCGCGACACTTGCGCCTGCTCTTCCGACGCACTGGCAATGACCAGATTGCGCTCGTTGATCTGCGCGATGGCTTCGGTAATGAGTTCCAGCGCATCCCCTGCCGAACTGGCCAGGCTCAGCGTGCTACGCGTGCTGTCGGTGTTGCGCGACATCGACTGCACGGCATCACCGGTACGGGTCTGAATCCCGGCGACCATTTGCTCGATTTCGGTCGTCGATTGCGCCGTGCGATGGGCCAATGCGCGCACCTCATCCGCCACCACCGCAAACCCGCGACCTGCCTCCCCGGCCCGTGCGGCCTCGATGGCGGCGTTGAGCGCCAGCAGGTTGGTCTGCTCGGCGATGGAGCGAATCACGTCCAGCACCTTGCCGATGTCACGGCCCTGTTCGGCCAGCCCTTCAACCAACCCGGTGGTCGCCTGAATCTGCTGGGTCATGTCCTGAATCGAGCGGACGGTCTCGACCACCCGATCGCGGCCCTGACGCGCGGTCTGGTTCGACTGCTGCGAGGCTTCGGACGTGGACACCGCGTTGCGCGCCACTTCCTCGACCGCTGCGGTCATCTCGTTGACGGCCGTGGCTGCCTGTTCGATTTCGTTATTCTGCTGCTGCAGGCCGCGAGAGGATTCTTCAGTGACCGCGCTGAGTTCTTCCGCTGCCGACGCCAGTTGCGTGGCCGAGCCGGAAATCAGCTCGATGGTGTTGCGCAAGTTCTGCTGCATGGTCGACAGCGACTTCAATAATTGTGTCGCTTCGTCGTTACCGTCGATTTCGATTGACCGGGTCAGATCACCACCCGCAATTTCTTCGGCTGCACGAACCGCTCTGGATAGCGGATTGACGATACTTCTGGTCAACAACCAGGCCAACAGAATAGTCATTAACGCGGCAACGACGGACACCGAAATAATGCCGATATTGGCACCGTCGTACTCTTCTTTAGAGAGAATCGCCGCCTGGTTGGCGGCGGCCTTGTTAATGTTAATCAGCTGATTGATCTGGTTCCCCATGAGGTCCGTGGCATCTTTCATGCGGGTATTGATCAAATTGCGCATCTCTTCAACCTTTTCCTGCCGCGACAACTCCAGCACTTGCGCCTGGACATCGAGGAAGGTCGACAGCGTAGCTTCGTACTGCCGATAAATCGCCAGCTCTTCGCCCTCGGCAGACAAGGCGGCGTAGTTCTTCCTGGCCTCCTGCAACTTGCCGATCAGCTCGGCGATACGGCTGTCGGTCTCACGCAGGGCAGCGGGCTCGCGGTTGACCAGGGTACGGAACGAGGTGATGCGCAGGCGCAGGGTGTTTTCCAGCATGTTGCCCAGATAACCCACGCTGGGCAGCTGATTGGTTTCCATGTCGGTGGCGGCCTGTCGAATCATGGCCATGCGGTTGAGGGAGAAAAAGCCCAGCCCGATTACCAGAGCGGCAATGAAGGCGAACCCCAGGAAGGCGCGAGGCGCAATGTTCATGTTTCTTATCGACATGGAATGTCTCTCTTAAAAGATCCGGCGGAGTGCGTCCATGCGAAGTTCGTGCACCAGAAACTTCGATTCGTCTCAGAGGCAAGTCGGCGGCAAACGGTGCAGGCAAGTTAGGTTTCGCTTGCGCCTGATCTACTATCGGCCGCTCCCCACCATTAATTCAGGGACTTTAAATTTTTTTTTAAAAACGCAGTTATTTAAGGATCCCCTAAAAGCCGAAAACGTTTGCGTGTTAAACCAGCGTTACAACGAGCGTCGTGCAGGTTAAGTTTTTATGCTTTTTCACGGACAGACGCGTCGGGCCAAGCAGTGGCTTAATGCTTTATTTCAAAATAACGATTCAGCAAGCGCTTTAAATAGCCGTTAGGCATATCAAGTCATGACGCACGTCAAAGAAGCGTAAAGTTCTTCCCTTCGTAGGAAATTTTTCCCATCCCTGTAAGAAGTCGGTGCTACTTTTACCTGACTCGTGAGCTGCGAGCTCCCGCGTCGACCAACGAAGGACCAAAACAAAGCCACGCTGCGCTCTGGCACACGCGTTGCACCGTTCTCGACGCGAGACAGCAGACACTGTTTTCCCTGCCCTGCGGAGCTTTGGAATTGCTCGATTGAACGAGGTGGGTCCCATGAATAAAGTCACGTTTCCCAACGCCTGCCAGCTGATGCGCTGGCATTTTCATCCTGTGGGCTTCGAAGCCAGCATGGATGCACCCAGCAGCATGGTCGCGCGCCTGTTCGACCGCGCCAGCGGTGAAACGGTGATCGCCATTGCCGGCATCCCCTGCGCGACGGTGATGAACGCGATGGACGTGGAACGCATCATCGAGGCAATCGAACTGGAGCTTGAGACGTTCGTGCCGCAGCAGACGCTCTATTTGCATCAGGCTTGATCTCAAAGCCCTTATGAACCTGTGGGAGCCGGCTTGCTGGCCCCCACAACGGTCTGCGTCAACTCACAATTGCGCGTCGAGATTCACAGCCCCACGCCGATCCTCGAAAAACGCCTTGTCGCCAGCAATCCGCGCTGACGCCTTCGGCACATTGGCCTCGTCATTGCCCGACGCATCGATAAACCAATAGCAATGCCGCACCGCGCGGGTGATCGCCACGTAGGCCAGGCGCAGCACCTCATCTTTCTGCGCGTTGTCGAACGCCTCCAGATCGCCCTCCTTGCCCAACCCAGCCAGTTGATACACCTGATTCTTGTAGGGCGACTGGGTCAGGTGCTGACAGTCGCCCAGCAGGAACACCGCATCCGCTTGCAGGCCTTTGGCACTGTGATAGGTCAGCTGTTTGAGACGCCGTTCATGGGGCGGCAGCGCGTAGTCGGCGTTGATCACCTGCTGTAGCGCTTCGGGCAATTTGCTGCGCTCGCTGCCCTTGCGGTACAGCAACAACACCGAGTCGCCCGCGTTGTAATGTTCGATGAGGCTGGCCACCAGTTGGTCATCATTGCGATCCAGCACAGTGACCGGCAGCAATTCCTGCACCGGCCCGCTGGCCCGGGCCTTCTTGCCGCTGATGGCAGGCGCGGCGCGGACGATGTGCTCGGCGGCATCGATGATGTGCTGATGGCTGCGGAAGTTGTCGCTGAGCATGACCTTGGTGGTCGACGGCGACGGGAACTCCTTGGGGAATTCCATGAAGAATTTCGGCGAACTGCCCCGCCAGCCATAGATCGACTGCCAGTCGTCGCCCACGCACAGCAAGGATGAACGCTGGGCACCCCGACCCACATGCAGCGCCGGTCCGCGGCTGCGCACCTCGCGCAGGCTGGCGCGAATCCATGAGACGATCTGCGGCGATACGTCCTGAAATTCGTCGATCATCAGGTGCGATAGCGGGCGCAAGCCTTCATCGCTGACCAACTTGAGGTTCTCCGGGGACTTCTCGCCGAACAGCGAGAACATGCGGTTGTAAGTCATCACCGGTGGGGCCTGTTCCAGCAGATGGTCCTCGAACGCCTTCCAGAACAGGCTCAGGGCTTCGAAGAAGAAGCGGTCGGGGTCTTCGCTTGAGAAACTCATCTGCGCCACGGCGTCCGGCACGTCCAGCCCCAGGTTTTCGATGAAACCGGCAGCGGCGACGAAGCAATCCAGCAAAGGCGCCGCGCTCAGCTCGCCCTTGACCTTGTAATCGAAGCCCGGCCCCGCAACGGCGGCCCCCGAGAGCGACTGCATCATGCCCCGCGAGGCGTCGTAATTTTCCAGCCAGATCACCGGTTTGCGGCAAAACGCCTGGAACAGCGTGCGCTTGATGACCCACTCGGCCCAGACCGGCAACTTGGCGTTCGGGCGGCGCAGGTGCTGGTCTTCGCTGGGGTCGAAACCCAGCACGATCCAGGCGTCCAGCTCCGCGGCGTAGCCGTGCACATGAAAGGTCAGGCCGCTGACTTCGACGGTCTGGCGCATCGGTTCGACGCCCTGAATCGGCCAGCACCCCTTGCGAATCCACAGGTCCTCGATGACGTCGCACAGCTCTTCGTCGCGCTTGGACGACAGGCCCATCACGGTGATGCGCTTTTGCACGTCCGGGTGGTCGCGGTCCAGTTCCTTGAGCTGCAACGAATGCCGGTACAGCGGCGCCATGACCTCGCGAAAACGCGGGTTGGCGGCGTAAAGGTCGCGATAGCACAGGTTCATCTGCTGACGCTGAGCTTCATTGATGCGCAGATCGAACGGGTTGCTGTCGGCGCCGTCGTCCAGCAGTTTGCTGCCGAACAGATCGGCACTCTGGCTGCTCAGGTTTTCAAACGCCTGCAATTGCTCGAAACCCGGCAGGCTGCGCACCAGGGGCAGGATGCGCGAATGGAAGGTGCGCACCACCTCGCGGGCCTTGCGCAGGGACAGGTCGTGGCCCCACAGGCCCATGATCTCGATGAGTTTGTTGATGAAGTCCTTGCGCGATTCGCGGGTGAAGGTCACCACGGTCATGGTATCCAGCTCGAAGCCCAGATAGTGATTGAGCAGCAGCACCCGCAGCACCAGCGAGGTCGACTTGCCTGCACCGGCGCCTGCGATCACGTAGGTCGAGGGCGTGTCGCTGAAGATCATCTTCCATTGCGCGGCGGTGGGCTGTGAGTGGGCGGGAAGCTTTTCGGCGACGTCAGCCTTGATACGTTTTTTCAGCTCATTGCTCAGGGGCAGACGCCAGTCGTCGAACAGATGGTCGTCGACTTTCGGCCCGCGATGCTCCAGCGGGCGCGTGTCGCGAATCACCAGCACGCGACGGCCTTCCTCGATGCCATCCAGATGCCCCTCGGCGTAACCCTCGTTCATGCCTTCGGCGTGACCATTGAGGAAGCCGTCGGCATGGCCCTGCTGCCAGGACGGCACGTGCTGGGCCTGCATGCGCGACAGGCTGCGGCCGATCATCCGCGCCAGCAGGCGTTTGAAGAACGGCAGGCGATCAGGTGTGTTCAGGTCGGGGGGCAGCTCGTGGGGTGGCTCGGCGGGAAAATCGTGCGACACGCGGGCTCCGGATATCAGCGTTTAACGAGAGGCGCCTATGGTCGCCCCATTCGCTACCAAGCTCCAGCGAAATGCTTTGCGGTCATGGAGTTAGCCGATCAAGTGCATGTAGAAAGGCACCTGATGGCCATCCATAATATTTAATATTTCGATCATATATACGCAAAACTTACGCTTTTTATCGATAATAGAGTGATAGATCATTGCTCCATCAACTAACAGCGGCGCCCCACCTCAACGGCCCGGCACTGCTAACGGAGGAACTGATCATGCTGCAACTTCGCCCTTTCAAATCCCTTGGCGGCGCAGACCACGGCTGGCTGAACGCGCATCACCACTTCTCGTTCGCCAACTACTACGACCCAAGCCGCATGAGCTGGGGTCAGCTGCGGGTCTGGAACGATGACGTGATCGAAGCCGGCACCGGTTTCCCACGCCACCCGCACCGCGACATGGAGATCATCACCTATGTGCGTGAAGGTGCGATCACCCACGAGGACAGCCTGGGCAACCGTGGCCGTACCGAGGCCGGTGACGTGCAAGTAATGAGCGCCGGGACCGGTGTGGCCCACAGCGAGTACAACCTGGAGTCGAAAGAGACGCGCATCTTCCAGATCTGGATCATGCCCGACGAAGTCGGTGCTCCACCTTCCTGGGGCGCCAAACCGTTCCCGAAGGGCAATCGCGAAGGCTTCGTGACCCTGGCCAGCGGCAAGGCGGATGACGACATCGAACTGCGTATTCGGGCCAACGCCCGCCTGGTAGCGGCCAACCTCAAGGCTGGCGAAACCGCCGAGTACACCCTGGATGAAGGCCGCCGGGCGTACCTGGTGCCAGCCACCGGCAGCATTGAAGTCAACGGCCTGCGTGCCGAAGCGCGCGACGGTGTCGCGGTGGCCGAGGAACGCGTGTTGCGGGTGACCGCCATCGAGGACAGCGAAATCGTGCTGGTGGATGTCGCTTGATTCAACGCTGAAGCTGCAAAACGAGAGGCCCCGGTTTCGCAAGAGACCGGGGCCTTTTTTTCGTCCTGTTGCTCAGCGCAAAGGCCGGCGCAGCAGATAGGTGTCCATGATCCAGCCCTTCTCGGCCCTCGCCGCTTCGCGGGCCTGCCTGATGCGGTCACTGACCTCACGCAAGGGGCCGGCAATCAGGATTTCATCGGCCGAGCCTATATAAGCGCCCCAGTAGATGTACAGATCCTGATCGACGAAGCGCTCGAAAGTGCAGTGCGCGTCGAGCATCACCAGCACGTTGTCGATGGCCTGCCCCGGTTCCTGCGCCAGCTTGCGCCCGGTGGTGATGCGGATTGGCTCGCCAATGCGGTTCAGCGTCACCCGGTGCTGCGCCACCAGCGCCTGGACACTGGTAATCCCCGGAATCACCTCGTACTCAAACACCTCACGCCCCCGCGCCAACACCCGATCCAGAATGCGAAG
>CAURWS010000213.1:0-6449 GCA_963528485.1 uncultured Pseudomonas sp.
GGCCAGATGATGCCGTGCTTCGTGCAGCATGAAGATCGACGGATGATCGAATTTATCGTTGAGCACCGCCAGGTTGTGGCTCCAGTCCACGGTCATGTCTGATTCGCCCTGCACAATCAACGGGCTGCGGGTGCTGCGCGGGGCGTTCTCGATGCGTTCGATCCACTTCGCCAGCGCCCCGACCCACACCGTCGGCAGGCGCCTTGGCTGCAGCGGGTCGGCCATCAGAAACGGCAGGAACGCAGGGGCATTGGAATTCTCGCTGAAGCGCCGGTCGATGCCTTTGACGAACGCACGCAGCAGGTAATAGCTGACTTTCGACCAGGTCCAGCCGCGCGGGCGCACCAGTGGCGCCAGCAGAATCGACTGCCCCTGAACCGGGCTGTCGTCGCCATGGTTGAGCAGATGATCGATGACAATCGCCCCGCCCGTACTCTGCCCGCACAGGTGCCAGGGCTTGGGCAGTTGGAGGATGTCGGCTTCGGCGAACAGGCGATCGAGCACTACCTGATACTCGGAAAAATCGGTAATGCTCGCCCTCGTGCCGCTGGACAGGCCATGGCCGGGCAAGTCGCAGGAAATGACTGCAAACCCCAGATTCAGCGCCCATTCGATGACATGCCGATACAGCCCCATGTGATCATAGAAACCGTGCACCAGCACCAGGGTCGCCACCGGGTTTTCCGGGAGCCAGAGCTGGGTGACGATCTCGTAGCCGCCGACTTCGAAACGCCCGAGACGGCTGGTGATGCGCCCGTCACGGCCCAGCCCGGCCAGGCTGTAGAAACGCTGGTAGGCCCGCTCCTGCTCGGAGAGCGCAAGCCCGGCGCTCAACGGTTGCAGGCCGGCGCGCAGGCGGTCGGGGTCGAACGTGTTGGACATTGCAATTCCAGATCAGGCAAATAGGCGCATAAACCGTGACGCATGCCCGTGAGTTTCTTCTGTCCGCTCAGGCGTGGCAAGCTACGTCACCCAAATCGAAGCCACCCCATGACTGCTCAATCACTTGCCGGACGACGCACTGCTTTGCTCGCGCTGATCGCCATCCTCTGTGCGGCAGCCTTGTGGCTGGGCTACAGGTGGTTTGAGGGTCGATACGTGCGTGCGTTCAGTGACCAGACCGCACTCTTTGCCGGCGACGTGCTCAGCCTGCCGCGAGAGCTCGCAGGGCGCGGGCGAATTCGCGTGGTGCACTTCTGGGACCCGGCCTGCCCCTGCAATGTCGGTAATCAGCAGCATCTGAGCGAGCTGGTCGCGCGCTTTGCAGGTGAAGGTGGCGTGGACTTTTATGCCGTGCGCAAGCCGGGCACCCATGGCGAGCTGCCGTCGACGCTGAGCGCCATCAAGCCCCTGGACGGTCTGCCCGGTGCCGAACGCATCACGGCCAGCCCCGCCGTGGCGATCTGGGACCGCGCGGGAAACCTCGCCTATTTCGGGCCTTACAGCGAAGGGCTGACCTGCAATTCGGCGAACAGCTTCATTGAGCCGATTCTGCAGGCGTTGAAGGCAGATCGCGGGGTGAGCGCGACCCATACCATGGCGGTGGGGTGTTATTGCCCTTGGTCACCCTGACATTGCGGCGACAGAAGCATCGCCGTCCGCAGCTCAGTGAGTCGCCTTGTAATCGATCACGTACGGCAGCTTTTCATCGGCAGTTTTGGTCAGCACCTTGCGCTTGACCGACTTGAAGCCGCCCAGTTGCCTGGCCGTCATGCCACCGCCCACTGGCTTGCCCAATGGCCCCTCGACCATCAGATCGCTCGCGGCCTGCAGCGCGCGGTGATAGCCGCTGCGCTCGCTGAGGTTGAAGTCCGCCAGCACCAGCCGATCACGCAGCCAGTCGGCCCAGTAGAACTCCAGAAACTCTGGCGAGACCTGGCCGGATTTGGGCTTGTCGTACGCCGCGCCGCGCACGAAATACACGACGCTGCGCAAGATGTCGTTGTGCATGGCCTGCAAGCCCACATGAGCCGGCAACTGCGCGGGCGAAATGGCCTGGCCGTTGCCGTCCTTGAGCCAGACCTTGCGTGCCTTTTCCATGCGCGCCCAGAAGGTCGGCAGGTCGGCGCTGTCGCTGAAGTCGTCGGTGATGCGTACCTTCATCTTCATTTGAGGGCCAGCGCCGGGCTGCTCCCACAATGTGCTGAAGGTGTGATGCCCGTCAGTCAGGTAGAACTGGTCACCAGGGCCGACCACCACGGTTTTCATCTCATCGGGATGGGCGTTCGGCTCGTCTTTGCAGGTGTAGCTGTCGGGTTGCAGAGGATCGGCGTCGGGCTTGATCGCTTTAGCCTCGTTCTGGCCGTTGCTCTCGCAGATCTCGTCGAACAGCTTCTGCCGGTCTTTGGCGAAACGTTCGAGCTTGTAATAGACCTGATCGAAACCGATCACCGCCTGGGTCGGGTGCAGCTGTTCGAGGCTGACCTCAATGACGTCTCCGGGCTTGGGACCGGTAAAAGCAAAGGCCTGAGTGCAGGCCAGTGCCAGCAACAGCGCCAGGCTGCGGGGTTGAATGCACATGGTTCGACACTCTTGTTGAGTTGAAGCGGAGCTTACCCCATACACGTCGGGTAAGACTTTTAACCTGTAGGAGCGGGGGTGGCCGCGATGCCGCGGGGCCACTCACCCATAGCATTGAATGTGCCGACCTCGTCGCGGGCAAGCGCGCTCCTACAGTACCTGGCGTTTCAGCCTGCTACACAGCCAGGCGACAAATCTGTAGCCTTCTTCGCTTCTCAATGATCGTTGAGCCTTCGGATGAAACGCAGCCTTTGTGTCATCGCCGCCCTTGTGATCCTGATCGCAGGCGGCGGGGTCTGGTATGTCCACAGCAAGCAGCCCGTGCGCAGCGGCGAGATTGCCCTGATGCAGCTCAAGGCGCCGGTCAGCGTGCGCTATGACGAACGCGGCGTGCCGCACATCAAGGCCGAAAACCAGGACGACCTGTACCGCGCGCTGGGTTACGTGCACGCGCAGGACCGGTTGTTCCAGATGGAAATCCTGCGTCGACTGGCCCGTGGCGAGCTGGCCGAAGTCCTCGGCCCGAAACTGGTCACCACCGACAAGCTGTTCCGCAGCCTGCGCATTCGCGAACACGCTGACGCCTACGTCGCGCGGCAGGACAAGAGCACCCCGGCCTGGAAAGCCCTGCAAGCCTATCTGGACGGCGTGAACCAGTATCAGGCGACTCACCCCAAACCCATCGAGTTCGACGTGCTGGGCATCGACAAGCGGCCCTTCACCGCCGAGGACACCCTGAGCATCGGCGGTTATCTGGCCTACAGCTTCGCGGCCGCGTTTCGCACAGAACCTTTGATGACTTACATACGCGACCAACTGGGCCCGGACTACCTGAAAGTCTTCGACCTGGACTGGCAACCCCAAGGTGCATTGCATCCTTCCCCGGCCCTCACCCGCAAGGACTGGAAAGGCCTGAGCGACCTGGCGCAGCTAAGCGCGCAGGCGCTGGAAGACGCAGGCCTGCCGCAGTTCGAGGGCAGCAACGCGTGGGCCGTGTCGGGCAGTCGCACCCAGAGCGGCAAACCTCTGCTGGCGGGCGATCCGCACATTCGCTTCTCGGTGCCCGCGGTGTGGTACGAGGCGCAACTGTCGGCACCCGGTTTCGAACTGTATGGGCACTTTCAGGGGCTCAACCCGTTTGCCCTGCTGGGTCACAACATGGATTTCGGCTGGAGCCTGACCATGTTTCAGAACGACGACATCGACCTGATCGCCGAGAAGGTCAATCCCGAGAACCCCAATCAGGTCTGGTATCACGGCGCCTGGGCCGACATGACTTCGCGCCCCGAGCAGATCAAGGTCAAAGGCGAGTCGACGATCACCTTCACCCTGCGCCAGTCGCCACACGGCCCGATCGTCAACGACGTGCTGAGCGCCAGCGGCATTCAGGATCACGCTGACACGCCAGTGGCGATGTGGTGGTCGTTTCTGGAGTCCGAGAACCCGATCCTGCAGGGCTTCTATGAGGCCAACCGCGCCGACACCCTGGACAAGATGCGCAGCGCCGCCGAGATGATTCAGTCCCCCGGCCTGAACGTGGTCTACGCCAACGCCCATGGCGACATCGGCTGGTGGGCCGCGGCGCAGCTGCCGATACGCCCTGCCGGGGTCAATCCGACCTACATCCTCGACGGCAGCACCGAGCAGGCCGACAAGCTCGGCTTCTACCCCTTCAACGCCAACCCGCAGGAAGAAAACCCGGCGCGGGGCTACATCGTCTCGGCCAACTTCCAGCCGGTGTCGCCCACGGGCATGGAGATTCCGGGCTATTACAACCTCGCCGAACGAGGCCGTCAGTTGGACAGACAGCTGAGCGACACCTCGGTGAAGTGGAACCTGGACAACAGCAAAGCGCTGCAACTGGGCACGAAGACCGACTACGCGCAGCAGATCCTCAAGCCGCTGATTCCGGTGTTGCGCCGCGTAATCAGCGACCCCGAAGAGCACGACATCATCGAGCGTCTGGCCGCCTGGAAAGGCGATTACCCGTTGGATTCGGTGGGCGCGACGCTGTTCAACCAGTTCGTCTACAACCTGACCGACCAGACTTTCCGCGATGAACTGGGCGACGGGCTGTTCGCGACGCTGTTGTCGACGCGGATCATCGACATGGCGCTACCCAGGCTGGCTGCCGACGCCCGTTCGCCTTGGTGGAACAACCGCAACTCTCCTGCTCCTGAAAGCCGCGACAACACCGTGAAAGTCGCCTGGCATGCAACGGTCTCGCACCTGAAATCGCTGTACGGCATGAACCCGGACGAATGGACCTGGGGCAAGGCACACACCCTGACCCACGAACACCCGCTGGGCCGCCAGCCGCCGCTGGACATGCTGTTCAACGTCGGCAAGTTTGCCGCGCCGGGCACCCATGAAGTGCCGAACAACCTGTCAGCAAGCCTCACCGCCGCCCCGTGGCCAGTGACCTACGGCCCTTCGACACGCCGCCTGATCGACTTCGCCGACCCCGCCCACGCGCTGGGCATCAACCCGGTGGGGCAAAGCGGCGTGCTGTTCGATAGGCACTACGCCGATCAGGCACAGGACTACATCAAAGGGCGGTACAGGCCGGAGCGGTTCAGTGAGGGGGATGTGGCGGGCAATAGCAGCGAGGAATTGAGGTTGGTGCCAACTCACTGACACCACTCCCCCTGTAGGATTCGGTCTGACCACAGATTCGTAGCCAGACCGTTATCAGATCAAACCGCTTCCGGCGCCGGTGCACGACGCACGTCCGGCTGTTTCCAGCCATCTGCTGCCGCTTCTTCGATGGCCTGTTGAATGGCCTTTCTGCGGTTGTTCTCGGCGCGGCGGCTGAAGAACCAGACCAGGAACGTGGCGATCGACACGGCCAGCAGGATCAGACTGGCAATGGCGTTGATCTCAGGCTTCACGCCTAGACGCACGGCCGAGAACACTTCCATTGGCAGGGTCGTCGAGCCTGGGCCGGACACGAAGCTCGCCAGAACCAGGTCGTCCAGGGACAGGGCGAAGGACATCATGCCGCCCGCTGCCAGCGACGGGGCGATCATCGGGATGGTGATCAGGAAGAACACCTTCCACGGACGCGCGCCCAGATCCATTGCCGCCTCTTCGATGGACAGGTCCAGCTCACGCAGACGCGCCGACACCACGACCGCCACGTACGCCGCGCAGAATGTCGTGTGGGCGATCCAGATGGTGACGATGCCGCGCTCCTGCGGCCAGCCGATCAACTGCGCCATGGCCACGAACAGCAGCAACAGCGACAGACCGGTGATCACCTCAGGCATGACCAGCGGCGCCGTGACCAGGCCGCCGAAGAAGGTCTTGCCCTTGAAGCGCGTGACGCGGGTCAGCACGAAGGCGGCCATGGTGCCCAAGGCCACCGCCGCGATCGAGGTGTAGCAGGCGATTTCCAGCGACCGCATCACCGCGCTCATTAATTGCGTGTTGTCGAGCAGGCCGACGTACCACTTCACCGACCAGCCGCCCCACACCGTCACCAGCTTGGAGGCGTTGAACGAGTAGATCACCAGGATGACCATGGGCGCGTAGATGAACACCAGACCCAGTACCAACATCAGGTTCGAGAATCGGAAGCTTCTCATGCCTTGCCCTCCAGTTCTTTGGCCTGGCTACGGTTGAACAGAATGATCGGCACGATGAGGATCAACAGCATCACCACCGCCAGCGAAGACGCCACCGGCCAGTCGCGGTTGTTGAAGAACTCTTGCCACAGGACCTTACCGATCATCAGTGTCTCGGGGCCGCCCAGCAGTTCAGGAATGACGAACTCGCCCACCACCGGAATGAACACCAGCATGCAGCCGGCGATGATGCCGTTCTTGGACAGCGGCACGGTGATTTTCCAGAAGCTGTTGAAGGTGCTCGAACCCAGGTCCGACGCGGCCTCCAGCAGGCTCTGATCGTGCTTCACGAGGTTGGCGTAC
>CAURWS010000214.1:0-6448 GCA_963528485.1 uncultured Pseudomonas sp.
CCGATCGAGGCCTGATCGTACGGGAACTGCACTTCCATGCCGCGGGATTTACCAATCCAGTTGCGCTGCATGGTCTTGACCTGTTCAGGCCAGCCCGGCAGGTCATCCAGACTCTCCAGCAGCTCGTCGGCGTAGGCCGTGATCTTGAAGTAGTACATCGGGATTTCGCGTTTTTCGATCACCGCGCCCGAACGCCAGCCACGGCCATCGATCACTTGTTCGTTGGCCAGAACGGTCTGGTCGACCGGGTCCCAGTTCACGGTGCCGTTCTTGCGGTAGATCACGCCTTTTTCGAACAGGCGAGTGAACAGCCATTGTTCCCAGCGGTAGTAATCCGGTTTGCAGGTGGTGACTTCGCGGGACCAGTCGACCGCCAGGCCCAGGCTGCGAAGCTGGGTCTTCATGTAGGCGATGTTTTCGTAGGTCCACTTGGCCGGGGCCACGTTGTTTTTCATCGCGGCGTTTTCCGCCGGCATGCCGAAGGCGTCCCAACCCATCGGTTGCAGGACGTTCTTGCCGAGCATGCGCTGGTAGCGGGTGATCACGTCGCCGATGGTGTAGTTGCGCACGTGCCCCATGTGTAGCTTGCCGCTCGGGTAAGGGAACATCGACAGGCAGTAGTAGGTTTCCTTGCCTGGCTGTTCACTGACTTCAAAAGACTTTTGCTCTTCCCAGAAGGTCTGGGCGGCGGCTTCGATTTCGCGGGGCTGATAGAGTTCGTGCATGGCTACTTTTGACTAGAGATTGGTGACCCTTGACCTCTTCGCTGCAGCTCGGGACTTGAGAGCGTCGCATGTCAGGCTGGGCCTTTGGCAACGCGACGGGTTCGAGCCCGGTGAGCGGAAGTGGAATTACAGGAAGCGCCGTAGCATACATGAGCGCTCACTTCCTAGGGAAACCCTGATTGCATCGCCATGCCTGCGGCTCACCGCCATTGGCCGTTGGTCGCGGCATCGCGCCGGTTTTTGCAGTGCCGCTAAGCTCAGTGACGAGGGTATGTGTTTATCTTCAGTGAGGTGAACGGATGGCAGAGCTGCGGCACCAAGTAAAGAAACCTGATGTGTATGACCGTTTGATTGATCGTCTGGGGCTGGCCCTGGATATGGCGAAAACAGCAGTCCGGCTTCGCAACGAATACCCTGCTGAACTGGAGTTGCGTGGATTGAGCCACGCCGAATTCCAGTTGATCGAGGCGTATCTGGATCGTAACGACAGAAGCGAAGTCGTTGTAAAAGAGGAATCACCGAACATCAAGAAGGGGAGTTCCAACACTTCACGGGAGCCTTCGGAGTCGATCCGTGCCCCGCACCCGTCGGCCAATGTCATCTGGCTGAAGGACCAGCGTCGCGCCAAGGTATCGGCAAAGTTGAGTCGCTACAGTACCAGCAAACATTTCAAGCGGTAACGTTCACGGGTGTCAGTCCCGTCTGAGTAAGCATTGTTGCTTAGTGGCATTCCATTTAGGCTTCGGACATCTTCTGGAGATGTCCGATGCCTTTTCGTTACTTCATCAAGAATCTTCTTTTACCGCCCGGCCTCTTTCTTCTATTCCTTTTGTTTGCCTGGTGGCTGAGAAACACCCGGCCGCGACTGGCTCGTGCCTTGTTTGTGGTCGGGCTGGTGGGTATCTGGGCGATGAGTTTGCCGATTGTGGTGCAGTGGTCAGCCAAAGGCATTGAAAGCATTCCGCCTTTGCCAAAAAGCGAATGGGCGACGCTGGGGGAGCGGGCCGATGCCATCGTAGTGCTGGGTTCGGGTCGCGAGCGCAATGATCCGAGTTGGGGCACCGACATTCCCACTGGCGTCGCGCTTGAGCGGATGAGGTATGCCGCGCGCCTGTCCAGGGCGTCCGGGCTGCCGATTCTGACTACGGGCGGTCTGCATTACGGCGAGCCGCCGAGCGAAGCGGCGATCATGGCGGATTCGCTGCGTGACGACTTCGGCGTCACCGTGCGCTGGCAAGAGGGTGAAAGCCGTACGACGTGGGAAAACGCGACGATGAGCGCTGCCATGCTGCTGCCCCAGGGCATCAAGCGCGTGGTCGTGGTGACTCAGGCCTGGCATATGCCGAGGTCGGTCTGGAGCTTTGAGAAGGCGGGCTTCAGCGTGGTAGCCGCGCCTGTCGGGTTCTTGAGCGTCGACAACGCCCGGCCATTGGGTGGCTGGACGCCAGAGGCCAAGGCGGTCTGGCAGAGCGGGCAGTTGTTGAACGAAGCGGCAGGGCTGGTGGGGTATCGGTTGTTCTATCGATGACCTAAGTGCGCCGCGACTTTTGTGGGAGCGGGCTTGCTGGCGAAAGCAGTGTGTCCTTCAACGTTGTTGCGTCTGACACTCCGCTTTCGCCAGCAAGCCGGCTCCCACAGGGGGAGGTCCATTGCGGTCCCGCATCAAACCGTCTTGGCAATCCGGCTCGCCAGCAGCGCCCAGCCAATCAGCAGCACCGACAGGATGATCAACGGCCACGAACGCCAGTGCAGATAAGGCGTGAGGTTGTGCATTGGCGTGACTTCGCCGTACATCACTGCGCGCTCGAACTGCGGCACGGTGGTGGTAATACTGCCGAACGGGTCGATCAGCGCGCTCTTGCCATTGTTGGTGGCGCGGATCATCCAGCGACCGGCTTCCAGCGCGCGCATCTGCGCCATCTGCAGGTGCTGCAGCGGGCCGATGGAGGTGCCGAACCAGGTGTCGTTGCTCACGGTCAGCAGCAGATCGCTCTGGGCAGACAGCCCTGCAGCGAATTCCGGGTACACCACTTCGTAGCAGATGAACGGCGCGATCTGATAGCCCTTGGCTTGCAGCAATGGCTGCTCGGCCGGACCCCGGGCGAAGTCCGACATCGGCAGATCGAAGAAGGTGATCAGCCCGCGCAGCAGATCCTGCAACGGCACGTACTCGCCAAACGGCACCAGTTTTTGTTTCAGGTAGGTGCCGTCGCCTTCGCCTGTGACGGTGATAGCATTGTAGTAACGAAATTCGCCATGGCCGCCTTTCTGACGCAGCGGTACGCCGGTGATCAGCGCCGAATCGCGGTCGGCCGCGAACTTGCCCATTACTGACAGGTAACCCTCGACCGACTCCTTGAGCACCGGCACGGCGGTTTCCGGCCAGATGATCAGGTCAGCCTTTTGCGAGGTGAAGGTCATGTCGCGGTACAGCGCCAGTTGCGCATTCAGCGCGGCAGGGTCCCACTTCATGCTCTGTTCGACGTTGCCTTGCATCGCGGCCACCTTCAACGGTGCGCCGGAAGGCTCGGTCCAGGCGTGGTTTTTGAGCGCCAGACCCACGACCCAAGGGGCGAGCAGCAGGGCGATACCTGCGGCGAAAAAGCGTGGGCGAGCGCGCAATCGAGGCAGGTTGCACAGCAGGGCCGCGGTCAGGGCCAGGCTAAAGGAGATCAGCCACATACCGCCCAGCGGCGCCAAGCCCTTGAGCGGGCCATCGAGCTGGCTGTAGCCGGAGTAAAGCCAAGGGAAGCCGGTGAGGAACCAGCCGCGAAACATTTCCTGACCGAACCACAGCGCCGCGAAGGCCAATGCGTCGGCTAACGGGGCTTCGTTGCGACGAATCCAACGTGCCCACAACCACGCGGGCAGGGCGAAGAAGAAGGCGACCGAGGCGCAGAACAGCACCATGAGAAAGCCCGCCAGCCAGACGGGCGCCTCGCCGTAGGTGTGAATGCTGACGTAGATCCAGCTGGTGCCGCCGCCGAACAGACCGAACCCGTAGCACCATCCGCGCCACAGGGCCTGGCGGGGTTTGAGGTCGCGCAGCCCGAGGTAGAACACCACCAGCGCGACAATCGCCAGCGGCCAGATGTCGAACGGTGCCAGCGCCAGGGTAACGAGTGCGCCAGCCGCCACGGCCAGCAGGTTACCGGGCCAGCCGGGGCGGGTGATCCAGCGCATTTACATTCCTTAAATAGCGGGAAACAACGTTACGAGCGCGAAATGGGGCTCAGGCGTAGCAAATGAATGCGACGGCTGTCGGCGTTCAGGATGCGGAAACGATACGCACCGATTTCGGTGATTTCATTACGCTTGGGCAGGTGCCCGAACGCATTCATCACCAGACCGCCCACGGTGTCGAATTCGTCATCGGAGAACTCGCTGTCGAAGAACTCATTGAAGCTCTCGATCGGCGTCAGCGCCTTGACCAGGAAGTCGCCGCTGGGCAGCGGTTTGATGTAGCTGTCTTCCTCGACGTCGTGTTCGTCCTCGATGTCGCCGACGATTTGTTCGAGCACGTCCTCGATGGTCACCAGGCCCGCCACGCCGCCGTACTCGTCGATGACGATGGCCATATGGTTGTGGTTGGCGCGGAACTCACGCAGCAACACGTTCAGGCGCTTGGATTCCGGCACGAAGGTCGCCGGGCGCAGCAGGCCCTTGATGTCGCCCGCATCGCCGTTTTCCTTGAGGATCAGGGGCAGCAGGTCTTTGGCCAGCAGCACGCCGAGCACGTCGTCGTGGCTTTCGCCGATCACCGGGTAGCGAGAGTGCGCCGAGTCGATCACGGCCGGCAGCAGCTCGCGAGGGCTCTGGCTGGCCTTGATGCTGACCATCTGCGAGCGCGGGACCATGATGTCGCGCACCTGCAGGTCAGCCACCTGGATGGCGCCTTCGGCAATGGCCAACGCTTCGCTGTCCAGCAGTTTGTTCTGATGGGCTTCGCGCAGCAGCTCAAGGAGCTCCTGGCGGTTCTTCGGCTCATGGGCAAAGGCCTGGGTCAGTTTGCCCAACCATGACTTTTGCCCGTTGCTCGATCGATCTTCGCTCATAGCCCTTACTCGTGGTCCTTGCCAGGTGTTTCTGTAGATGGTGTGTCGACGAGGTCATCGTCGGCGTAGGGGTCGGGGTAGCCCAACTCTGCAAGCAACTCTCGTTCCAGCGCTTCCATTTCTTCGGCTTCGTCATCGTCGATGTGATCGTAGCCCAGCAAATGCAGGCAGCCGTGAATCACCAGGTGTGCCCAGTGGGCCTCCAGCGCCTTGCCTTGCTCGGCGGCCTCGCGGGCCACGACCGGCACGCAGATGACCAGATCGCCCAACAGCGGAATATCGAGGAGTTCGTCAGGGACGTCAGCCGGGAAGGACAGCACGTTGGTGGCGTAGTCTTTGTGCCGCCACGTGTTGTTCAACTCCCGTCCCTCGGCTTCATCGACCAGGCGAATGGTCATTTCCGAGTCGGCCGCGCGCTGGCGCAGGCCCATTTCACACCAGAGGCGGAATTGGGCTTCGCTGGGGGCACTAGCTTCACTGGCGACTTGCAGATCCAGCTCAAGCATCGCGGCGGGTGTCCCGAGCGCCGTTCTGATCGTTGCGTTCTTCGAAGCGCTCGTAGGCTTCGACGATGCGCTGCACCAGCGGATGGCGCACGACGTCCTTGGGCTTGAAGTGGGTGAAGCTGATGCCTGGCACGTCCTTGAGCACTTCGATGACATGGGTCAGCCCGGATTTGGTGCCTTTTGGCAGGTCGATCTGGGTAATGTCACCGGTGATCACGGCGGTAGAGCCGAAGCCAATACGGGTCAGGAACATCTTCATCTGCTCGACAGTGGTGTTCTGACTCTCGTCGAGAATGATGAAGCTGTTATTAAGGGTGCGACCACGCATGTAGGCCAGCGGCGCGACTTCGATCACCTGCTTCTCGATTAGCTTGGCCACGTATTCGAAGCCCAGCATCTCGTAGAGCGCGTCGTAGAGCGGTCGCAGGTACGGGTCGATCTTTTGCGCAAGATCACCCGGCAGAAAACCGAGCTTCTCGCCCGCTTCGACCGCGGGACGCACCAGCAAAATGCGGCGGATCTGTTCGCGTTCCAGCGCATCGACGGCAGCGGCCACGGCCAGGTAGGTCTTGCCGGTACCGGCCGGACCAATGCCGAAGTTGATGTCGTTGGCGAGGATTTCCTTCACGTACCGCTGCTGATTCAGACCACGCGGGCGAATCATGCCTTTTTTGGTACGCAAGGCCACGCCGACTTCGGCGGCAGGGTGGTTGTCGAGTTCTTCGACGCCGGATTCCTGCAGGAACAGATGAACCATGTCCGGGGACAGCTCGGTACTCTGGGTTTCCCGATACAGCCGGCGCAGCAGGTTTTCTGCCGAAGTGGTGTGTTTGCGCTCGCCGATCATCTCGAACTGGCCTCCGCGGTTGCGGATCTCGATGTCCAGGCGCTGTTCGATCAGGCGCAAGTGCTCGTCGAATTGCCCGCACAGATTGGCGAAGCGATGGGCCTCGATAGGTTCGAGGCTGAAACGATGGGGTTCTATAGGTGCGTTCAAAGTGGTTTTTAGCCGCCCGACGGCAATGAAGGTGAAATGAAGGATAACCCCTGTGGGCAGTGTCCGAAAGGGCTCACTTACTAATGGTTGAGTCAGCCGCCGCGATACGAGCTGTAGGAGCGCGCTTGCCCGCGATGGCGGTGTGTCAGACCAGCCACTGGTGAC
>CAURWS010000215.1:0-6410 GCA_963528485.1 uncultured Pseudomonas sp.
ATGAAATCGCCATCGGGGGTCGAGGCCAGTACAAGGTAGGGGGTTCGTGTGCGACTCGATAGTTGAAATATTTCATCCCCGATACATAGATAGGCGGAAATTTTGACGCCATCGAAGTTAATTGATGACCTTTTAGTCGCAGATCGACTCATCAGTCGAAAACCGTCAGAAATTTGTCTCCCTGCCAGATCCGTCGTGATGAGAATAAGCATCGACTGACGACATTTTTTTCAGTTTTCGGGATCCCGGCCGATGCACTCCTACATTTGAGTGTCTCGCTGGCCTCCCACAACAACAATTCTCCAGCTGACGACTTTGAACATGGACATTCCGGAGAATTGCGATGAAGAGCTGGTTCGCGAACATCAGCGTCACTATGAAGCTGGCCTTGGGGTTCGGCGTTGTACTTGTATTTACTGCCTTGCTTGCGCTCCTTGGCTGGACCAGCCTGGGTAACATGACCTACCGCAGCGACCGCGTTGCCGATATCACCAAACTCGGCTACAAGCTGACCGACCTGCGCGTCACGCGCCTGCAGTACATGCTCAGCAACGGTGACGAAACGGTGGCTCAGTCCGTGCAGACCGCCCTCGACGCCTACAAGGCTCAACAGCAGTACCTGCTAAGCACCTTCAGCAACCCACTTAACGTGCCGCCAATCAAGGCGTTGGGCGAACAGATCGCGGCTTATCAGAACTCGCTGAACAAGATGCGCGATGCCTATAAGGTCAGTGCCCAGGTGCGTGCCGATATGGGCGTCGATGCCATCAAGGCTGCCGAACTGATCGCCGCCATCACCGACGACGTGATGAAGCTGGACCCGACCGACGAGCGCCGTTTCGCCCAATACCAGACCATCATCAAGGCCAAGGAAGACGTGATGCTGGTGCGCTACGAAGTGCGCGGCTACACCGGCAATGTCAACGCCAAGACTGAAGAGGCCGCCACCCGTCAGCTGTCCAGCGCCATCAGCGGTCTGGAGCAGCTCAACGCGACGTTCGGCGGCACTCAGGCCGAGCGCCTCAAGCAACTGGAAACCTCGCTGATCAGCTATCGCGCCTCGGTTCAGGGCTTCAAGATGGCCACCGACAACATCAATGCCGCCCGCACCGAGATGACCGAGGAACAGGCCAGCATTATCAAAATCAGCCAGCAGCTGATTGATATTCAGAATTCGCTGGGCGCCGACGACACCCGTCAGGCCCGCACCCTGCAGATCGGCGGCACCCTGCTCGCGCTGATTTTCGGCGCGCTCGCGGCGCTGATCATCACCCGCCAGATCACCCGCCCGCTGCAGGAAACCCTGACCGTGGTCGACCGCATCGCCTCGGGCGACCTGACCCACGACCTGATCGTCACCCGCAAGGACGAGCTGGGCGTGCTTCAACAGGGCATCCAGCGCATGGGCGCGACCCTGCGCGACTTGATCGGCGGCATTCGCGACAGCGTTACCCAGATCGCCAGCGCCGCCGAGGAGCTATCTGCGGTCACTGAGCAGACCAGCGCCGGCGTCAACAGCCAGAAGGTCGAGACCGATCAGGTCGCCACCGCCATGCACGAAATGTCCGCAACGGTGCACGAAGTCGCCCGCAACGCCGAACAAGCCTCGGTCGCCGCCTCCGATGCCGACAAGCAGGCGCGCGACGGTGACAAGGTCGTGGGCGAAGCCATCATCCAGATCGAGAAACTGGCCAGCGAAGTGGTGCGTTCCACCGACGCCATGAGCGTGCTGGAACAGGAAAGCGACAAGATCGGCAAGGTCATGGACGTGATCAAGGCCGTGGCCGAGCAGACCAACCTGCTGGCCCTCAACGCCGCCATCGAAGCGGCCCGCGCCGGTGAAGCCGGTCGTGGGTTTGCCGTGGTGGCCGATGAAGTGCGTGGCCTGGCCCAACGCACCCAGCAGTCGACCGAAGAAATCGAAGGCCTGGTCGCCGCCCTGCAAAATGGCACGCGTCAGGTCTCGGACATCATGCTCAGCAGCCGCAACCTGACCGACAGCAGCGTGGCCCTGACCCGCAAGGCCGGCACCTCGCTGGAAAGCATTACCAACACCGTGTCCAACATCCAGGCGATGAACCAGCAGATCGCCGCTGCTGCCGAGCAGCAAAGCTCGGTGGCCGAAGAAATCAGCCGCAGCATCCTCAACGTGCGCGACGTCTCCGAACAGACCGCCGCTGCCAGCGAAGAAACCGCGGCATCGAGCGTCGAACTGGCCCGCCTGGGCAACCAGTTGCAGATGCTGGTGAGCCATTTCCGCGTGTAACCGGACTGGCAGCCACTAAAAAGCCGCGTCGGGATCAGCTCCCGGCGCGGCTTTTTTTAACGATTTTAAAGACGAAAAGTCGTTTTCTAACAAAAATGGTGAACTGAAAACGATTTTGAGGGCCTTCGATCAGCTCGACAGTTGATTGGCAAACTGCCCCACCGCGCTGACCACTCGCTGCGCGCCGTCCTGGATTTCGACGATCACCCTCCCCGCTTCGCCCGACAGCTCAAGGCCTTGTTGTGCCTGTTGCTTGCCGCTGATGATCACGTTCACCGCCTGTTCGGCCAGTTGCTGGTTCTGCTTGACCACGCCGACGATTTCTTCGGTGGCCTTGCTGGTGCGCGAGGCCAGTTGGCGGACTTCGTCGGCGACCACGGCAAAGCTAGCAGGTTGGTCTGATCGGCGATGCTGCTGATGCTCTGGATGATCGAGCCGATCAGCTGCGATTGCTTATCCAGTGCGGTGATGCTCTCGGCGGCCTGTTCCATGTGCCCGGCCAGTTCACGCATGACTTCCACGGTCTGCTGAACCACGGCTGCGCCCTTCTGCGCACTGCCGTCGGTTTGTTGGGAGGTGCTGAACGCAATGTGCGCCGCTTGCGCGACTGCGTTTTCGCGGTTGACCTGGTCGGTGATGATGGTCGCGAACTTGACCACTTTGTACAGGCGGTCGTGGGCGTCGGTGATCGGGTTGTAGGAGGCTTCCAGCCAAACCTCGCGGCCACGGCTGTCGACGCGCTTGAAACGTCCGGTGACGAATTCGCCTCGACGAAGTTTGTCCCAGAATGCCTGGTATTCAGGCGAAGCGGATTCCTGTGGATCACAGAACATGCGGTGATGCTGGCCCTGAATCTGCGCCAGCGAATACCCCATGGCGCCGAGGAAGCGTTCGTTGGCCGTCAGCACTGCGCCATCGAGGCTGAACTCGATCACGGCGGTGGAGCGCTGCAGCGCCTCGATCAGGTTTTCGTGCTCGCGGGAATTTTCGATGGTGCGCGTCAGGTCGCTGGCGTGAAGGGTGAAGTACTTTACACGCCCGCCGCTGTCGCGGACCGGTTGCACGATCGAACGAAGCCAGGCTTCCTGCCCATTGCCGCGCAGCAGACGCAACGCGCCGCTCAGATGCTCGCCCCGGCTGATCGCCGACGTCATGCGGTGATGGAAATCCAGATTCTTCACGTGGGGCGGCACCAATTCTTCGATCGAACGCCCCACCAGCTCACCACTGCGGTAATGCATTTGCGTTTCGAAGTTCCCATTGACTGATTCGATACGACCCTGCGCATCCAGGCGCATGCACAGCATTTCGCTGTCCAGACTGCTCCTCACCTGCTCCACGGACGAAAGTTCTTCACGCAGGGCAGCCAACTCTTGATTGAGACGTTTATTGAACATGAAAGACGAACTTCCAGAGAGGTGTAGGGGATCACCATGAGCATCGGCGCGGCGGGCGCTTTCTTGAGCAACGTGGCACGCAGCCATCCCTAATCGACAGCCTCACTGGCGTTGAATCCGCCACGCTGAGATGCCGTCTGTGAATCGGCGGTTGCAACAAAGGGATTTACTCCCTCGACAATTGCCACATACTGCCCGCGCGATTTTTATTTCGTCCGTGTCATTTTCAATAAAGCCAAGGTTTATCTTCATGAAGAAAATTCTGCCTTATCTGCTGAGCGCCGCCGTCACCTTTATGCCTGCGGCGTTCGTCCACGCTGCCACCCCCGCAGCCCCTGTGCAACTGATCGTACTGAGCTCCGGTGGCATCATGGGCGCCTTCAAGGCCGTCACCCCCGATTACGAACAACGCGTGGGCGTCAAACTGCAGGGCGAAGTTGCGCCGTCCATGGGCGCCACTGCGCAGGCCATCCCCAACCGTCTCGCCCGGCAGGAACCCGCCGACGTGGTGCTGATGGTCGGCGCCGCCCTGGACAAGCTGATCAAAGAGGGCAAGGTCGATCCAAAAACCCGCGTCGACCTGGGCAAATCCTACATCGCCATGGCCGTCAAACACGGCGCGCCGCACCCCGACATCAGTACCATGGACGCTTTCAAACAGACCCTGCTGGACGCCAAAAGCATCGCCTATTCCGACAGCGCCAGCGGCGTGTACCTGTCCCGCGTGCTGTTCAACCAGATGCACATCGCCGAACGCATCCAGGGCAAGAGCCGCATGATTCCGGCCGAGCCTGTGGGTGAAGTGGTGGCCCGGGGTGACGCTGAAATCGGCTTTCAGCAACTGAGCGAACTCAAGCCGGTGGAGGGCATCGACATCATCGGCCTGATCCCCGACCAGGCGCAGCAGATGACCCTGTACTCGGCAGGCGTGGTCACCAAAAGCAAGCATCCCGAGCAGGCCAGGCAGTTTCTGGAGTTCTTGAGTTCGTCGGCGGCAGCGCCTGCGATCAAGGCCAGCGGGTTGGACCCGATTGCGAAATAAGGCAGCTGCCTTTGATTCTGGCCGGAGGCCGTAGGAGCCTGACTTGTCGGCGATCGGCTGCGAAGCAGCCGTGAAATCTGCCTACTCGGTTTAGCAGACATATTGCGCTGTCAGGTTTTGCTGCCGCTTCGCGCCAGATCGCGACGAGGTGGAGCGCCCCCCCGGTTGCGCCTACGCCCTCCGGGCAGAAGCGGTGTCAGGCCAAACCCAGCTCAACCAACTCCCCCTGCACATCGCGCCCGTCGATGTGCAGCATCCCGACCGTGATCGGCAGCTTGAAACGTCGAGGCCCGGCGCTGCCCGGGTTGATGAACAGCACGCCGTGGCGCATCTGCTGCAGCGGTTTGTGAGAGTGTCCGGTAACCACCACCGCCACATCCGGCGGCAGGGTATCAGGGACATCGGCAAGGATGTGGGTCACGTAAACCCCCACTTCGCCGACACGCAACAGCGCCTCGAACGGCACCTGCGCCGCCCAGGCATCGTCGGTGTCGTTGTTGCCGCGTACTACGGTCAGCGGAGCGATTTCCCTCAACGCTTCGAGAATCTCGGGCTTGCCGATATCGCCACCATGAATCAGGTAATCACAGCCGCGCAGCGCCTCCAGCGCTTCGGGACGCAGCAAGCCGTGGGTGTCTGAAATCAGGCCGACCTTTATCGTCATCGATCAACTCCCTGAAGCAGCAACCGCAGCCTGACGGGCCTGCACACGCTTCATGCTGACCATCGCCAGCAGCGCCACGACCGCCACCAGCGATGCAAAGAACTCACCCACGTGAGGCAGCCCGAACGCCTGCACGCTGAAGCCCACCGCAACCACCGGCACTGAAATCGACACGTACAGCACCACGAAAAATGCCGAGGTCACCGCCGCCTTTTGATCGGGCGGGCTGCTGGCTGTCACGGCGCCCATGCCCGCACGCAGGATCATGCCCTGGCCAATCCCGGCCAGCAGGCCGGCGCCCACCAACAGCAGCAGCTGCGCCGTGGCGATGCTCAGGCCGAGGCAGATCATCCCCGCCATCAGACCCACGCAGCCCAGGGTCATGTGCAAGCCCTTGGGCAGCCATTGCAGCAACGCCTGGCCGATGATCGATGCCACGAAAAACAGGCCGATTACCGCACCAATCAACACGCCGCCGTGCACGTCCATGATGTGAATCAGCACCGACGGCACCATGCTGGTGAACAGCCCGGCGACACTGAATCCGGCCAACCCGGCAATCGACGCCGAGATGAAAACGCCACGCACCGAGGGCGGCACCGAAGGTTTCTGGATGGCGAGTTTGAGCTGCGGCGGGCGCTGTACGGTTTCACGAATCACTCCCACGCCAATCGCGGCAAGCAACAGCAACGCCAGGTGCACGTAGAAAATCAGGTGCAGCGGGTCTTGCAGATGCTGCGAAGTGAAGCCTGCGAGCAACGGCCCGATGCCCAGGCCCAGCATGTTCGCTGCGGTGGCCATGAGCGTGGCGTTTTTCCAGGTTTTCGGTGCCAACTCAATGACCGCAACGGTGGCGGTGCCGGTCATGATTCCCGCCGAAAAACCGGAAAACAACCGCCCGATCAGCAAGCCGACGATGGAGTCGGAAAACAGGAAAATCAGCGCACTGACCGCGCCCATGAACAACCCGGCGAGCAGCATCGGGCGACGGCCCACCTGATCCGACCAACTGCCCACTGCCAGCAACGCTGCGATAACCCC
>CAURWS010000216.1:0-6407 GCA_963528485.1 uncultured Pseudomonas sp.
GTCTACTTCACCGCCAAGCAGGTCGACATCGTCAAGTACAGCGACGACGCCGAAGCCAAGAAGCAAGCCGATGGCCTGCTGGCGTTCATGACCCCGATCGCCAAGGCGTTCATGACCGAAGTCGGTTTCGAGGCCGCCAACCACGGCGTGCAGATCTACGGCGGCCACGGCTTCATCGCCGAGTGGGGCATGGAGCAGAACGTTCGCGACAGCCGCATTTCGATGCTGTACGAAGGCACCACCGGCGTTCAGGCCCTCGACCTGCTGGGCCGTAAAGTGCTGATGACCCAAGGCGAAGCGCTGAAGGGCTTCACCAAGATCGTGCACAAGTTCTGCCAGGGTCAGGAAGGCAACGAAGCGGTCAGCGAGTTCGTCACGCCGCTGGCTGCACTGAACAAGGAGTGGGGCGAACTGACCATGAAGGTCGGCATGGCCGCCATGAAGGATCGCGAAGAAGTCGGCGCTGCGTCGGTGGATTACCTGATGTTCTCCGGTTACGTCTGCCTGGCGTACTTCTGGGCTGACATGGCACGTGTCGCGGCCGAGAAACTGGCAGCGGGCACCGCCGAAGAAGCTTTCTACACCGCCAAGCTGCAGACGGCGCGCTTCTACTTCCAGCGCATCCTGCCACGTACCCGCACTCACGTTGCGGCCATGCTGTCGGGTGCCAACAACCTGATGGACATGAACGAAGAGCACTTCGGCCTGGCTTACTAAGCCAGCCGTTGGTTTACCTCAAAGCCGCTTGCCCCTCGGGGCCGGCGGCTTTTTTGTGTCCGGCATGTTCGCGCTTCCCTGTGGGGGCCGACTTGCTGGCGAATGCGCGGTGTCAGCCACCTATTTGTGCACTGATACACCGCTGTCGCCAGCAAGCTGGCTCCCACAGTCACTGATTCTGTGCGGGCATCATGGTGACTGTGCAATCAAGCACGCCTTAAAAAGAGTGATCCATCTCACAATTTTTCCTCATCAAACTGGGTACTCGGCCGATACAGGCACAATGCTATTTGATTTGTACAAGTAGGAGATCGGCCTCTTGCTGCGCCCTTCCGCTGCACGTATCAGCCATTTTTTACCCTCCCTGGGGCTGTTGATCGCCGGGCTTGCGGCTGCTTACGTGAAGGACCTCAACGTGTTCTTCACCTCGCTGTTCAATGTACTGCCGACGCTGGTTCTGCTGCTGGGCGGCGCGTATTGCGGCGTTTACAAGCGCCAGCGCGAACTGTTCCTGATGATCACCGTGTACATCGCTTATTTCCTGCTCGACACCCAGACCGATTACTACCGCGATAACGGAAAAGTCCGAGAGGACGCCGCGGTGGTGTTCCACCTGTGCTGTCTGCTGTTGCCGGTGATGTACGGGCTGTTTGCCGCTTGGGAGGAGCGCACCCATCTGGTACAGGACCTGGTCGCCAGGCTTGCCGTCATCGTCGCGGTCGGCGGCGTTGCGCTGGGGCTGGAACAGAGCTTTCCGCAAAGCCTGCTCGCCTGGCTGGCCGACATTCGCTGGCCGGCGCTGCACGGCGAGTGGATGAGCCTGATTCAGCTGTCCTACGCAACATTCCTGATCGCCTTCGGCGTGCTCATTACCCAGTACATCCGCAGGCCGCGCCCGCTGCACGCCGCGCAATTGGTGGGTTTGCTGGGCATGTTCTGGGCGCTGCCGAAAACCTTCATCCTGCCGTTCACGCTGAACATCATGTGCAGCCAGGTCATGCTGATGATTGCTGCCGGGGTCGCTCACGAGGCCTATCAGATGGCCTTCCGCGACGAGCTCACCGGGCTGCCAGGCCGGCGCGCGCTCAACGAGCGCATGCAGCGTCTGGGCCGCAATTACGTGCTGGCGATGAGTGACGTCGACCATTTCAAGAAATTCAACGACACCCACGGCCACGATGTCGGCGACCAGGTGTTGCGTCTGGTGGCGAGCAAACTGTCGAAGATCACCAACGGCGGCGGTCGCGCGTATCGTTACGGCGGGGAAGAGTTCGCCATCGTCTTCGCGGGCAAGACCCTGGAAGAATGCATGCCGCACCTGGAAGTGATCCGCGAAATCATCGCCAACTACGCGATCCATTTACGCAACCAGGACAACCGCCCGCAGGACGATCAGCAAGGTCGTCAGCGTCGTGCAGGTTCCCAGGCCTCAACGGTTTCGGTCACCGTCAGTATTGGCGTTGCCGAACGCCAGCCCGAGCACCGCAACCCTGAAGAGGTGCTCAAGGCGGCCGACCAGGCGCTGTACGCCGCCAAAGGTGCAGGTCGCAACTGTGTCGTCGCCCACGGTCAGAACAATAAACGCGGCGCTGTCAGAATGGCCGCCGTCAGTTAAGTCGCATTTCCTTTTTCTATGTCATCAACGGCTTTCGCTCCCGTGCGAAGGCCTTCTGATACCTGTTGTTTATTTGTGACCATAAACTGATAAATGGTCACTACTTGACCCTATGTGTCGCAAATGGTGTTCATGTACACTCGGATCAACTGACACATTGACGCCGCATGATGACTGCGGCGTCTCTCTTTTCCGGGTATCTGCTGCTGTTTGCGAGGTTTGCCATGGCTGACTACAAAGCGCCGTTGCGCGATATGCGCTTCGTTCTCAATGAAGTGTTCGAAGTCTCCAAGCTCTGGGCCACGCTGCCCGAGTTGTCCGAAGCGGTAGATGCCGAAACCGTCGAGGCGATCCTTGAAGAAGCGGGCAAGGTCACCGGCAAATCCGTGGCGCCGCTGAGCCGCGCTGCCGATGAAGAAGGCTGCCACTGGCAAGACACCGTGGTGACCACGCCAGCAGGTTTCGTCCAGGCTTATAAAACCTACGCCGAAGGTGGCTGGGTGGGCGTTGGCGGCAACCCGGAATTCGGTGGCATGGGCATGCCCAAGGCCGTTTCGGCGCAGGTTGAAGAGATGGTCAACTCGTCGAGCCTGGCGTTCGGCCTGTATCCGATGCTGACCTCCGGCGCCTGCGTGTCGATCAACACCCACGCCAGCGAGGCACTCAAGACCCAATACCTGCCGAACATGTACGCAGGGATCTGGGCCGGCTCCATGTGCCTGACCGAAGCCCACGCCGGCACAGACCTGGGCATCATTCGCACTAAGGCCGAGCCGCAAGCAGACGGTTCCTACAAGATCAGTGGCACCAAGATCTTCATCACCGGCGGCGAACACGACCTCACCGAAAACATCATTCATCTGGTGCTGGCCAAACTGCCAGATGCGCCAGCGGGCCCGAAAGGCATCTCGTTGTTCCTGGTGCCGAAATTCTTCGTCAATGACGATGGCAGCCTGGGCGCGCGCAACACTGTTTCCTGCGGCTCCATCGAGCACAAGATGGGCATTCAGGCTTCCGCCACCTGCGTGATGAACTTCGACGAAGCCGAGGGCTATCTGGTTGGCGAGCCGAACAAGGGCCTGGCCGCGATGTTCACCATGATGAACTACGAGCGTCTGGGCGTCGGTATTCAGGGCCTGGCGTCGGGGGAGCGCTCTTATCAGAACGCCATCGAATACGCCCGCGATCGCCTGCAAAGCCGCGCCCCGACCGGCGCGCAGTCCAAGGACAAGATTGCCGACCCGATCATCGTTCACCCCGACGTGCGTCGCATGCTGCTGACCATGAAAGCGCTGAATGAGGGCGGTCGCGCGTTTTCGACCTATGTCGCGATGCAGCTGGACACCGCCAAATACAGCGAAGACGCCGAGGTGCGTCAGCGTGCCGATGCGCTGGTCGCGTTGCTGACCCCGGTGGCCAAGGCCTTCCTTACCGACATGGGCCTGGACACCACGGTCCATGGCCAGCAGGTGTTTGGCGGCCACGGTTACATTCGCGAATGGGGCCAGGAGCAACTGGTGCGCGACGTGCGTATCACGCAAATCTATGAAGGCACCAACGGTATTCAGGCGCTGGACCTGATGGGCCGCAAGGTCGTCGGCAGTGGCGGGTCGTACTACAAACTGTTCTCCGAGGAAGTCCGCGCGTTCATCGAAGCGTCCGACAGTTCGCTGGGCGAATTCACCAAGCCGCTGAGCGCCGCGCTGACCACGCTGGACGAATTGACTGACTGGGTACTGGATCGCGCGCGCAGCAACCCGAATGAAATCGGTGCAGCGTCTGTCGAATATCTGCACGTCTTCGGTTACACCGCCTACGCCTACATGTGGGCGATGTCGGCCAAGGCCGCGTTGGGCAAAGAGGCGCAGGAAGACTTCTACGCCAGCAAACTGGGCACCGCGCGCTTCTACTTCGCACGTCTGTTGCCGCGGATTCACTCCCTCGCCGCATCGGTCAAAGCGGGTAGCGAGTCGTTGTACCTGCTGGACGCGTCGCAATTCTGACGGCCAAATCGTTGTGTAAGCATTTGCTTACACAACGTGATGTCATTTGGCTCTATCGTTCTAATGGATCCAACATTAATCTACACACATGGACGTCGCGCAGGATGCGCAAACAGACAACATGGACACGTAGGGAATGCCTGCCAGGACGGCGGGAAGAAAGGGAAGTCAAAAGGGAAACAGTCTGGAAAACCTCGCTTCGGCGGGGTTTTCTTTTATCTGCGCCCTGAAAACCCCAACTGCTTCACGTGCCTTCGAGCGCCGCAGGATCAAGGTTCTCCACCTTATCGAGCACAGATTTCAGCAACGCCAGCGTCGCTTGCTGTCGTTGTGCATCCCGATACACCAGTCCGATCTGCAGCGGCACTCGCGGTTCGCTCAAGGGTTTCCACAGCAGTTCTTCGTTGTCCTGAATGTCTTCGGCGCGCCCCGGCAGCACGGTCGCCAGCTTCATGTGCGCGAGGCTGTCGAGAATCCCCGCCATGTTGTTCAGCTCGGCCTGCACATGGGCGCGACGCCCCAGATTGCTCAACTGCGTCTGCCAGATCTGCCGCACCTGAAACTCCTCACCCAACAGCAGCATCGGCAGCTCGGCCGCCTGGCTCATCGACACCTTCTTGAATTCCCGCAAAGGGTGATTCGCCGGGATGACAAGCTTGAGTTCGTCTTCGTACAACAACATGCCGTGCAACCCCGGCTGGCGCGGCGATAGATAACTGATGCCGATGTCCAGCGAGCCATTGAGCAGGCGCCGCTCGATCTCCATCGCGCTCAGCTCGTAAATCTGCACCACCAAATGCGGCTGGGCCTTGCGCACGTGTTCGAGCATCTGCGGCACCAGGCTTGAATGCACGGTTTGCATCACGCCGATGGCCAGGGTTCGTTGCGATTGCCCCTTGAAGTTGCGCAAGGCGTCACGGGCGCGCTGCATGCCGTCGAGCAACGGCACTGCGTGGTTGTACAGCGTGTGGGCGGCGAGGGTGGGGAGCAGGCGTTTGCTGCTGCGTTCGAACAGGCTGACATCAAGGCTGTGCTCCAGCAGGCGGATCTGTTGCGACAGCGCCGGTTGCGACAGCGAAAGACGTTCGGCAGCCCGTCCTACATGGCCTTCTTCATAGACCGCGACGAAATAACGCAGTTGGCGAAAATCCATAAGTGATTCTTATCGAAATGGCTGGAAAATCGAAATGGCCGTTTACCCGGCTGGCGCATAGTCTACGCCCAACTCACAGGGGTTACAGGGCCATAACGCGCAATGAACAGTGTTCGAGTCGATGGTGTTTACATAGGTAAAGCGAAAAATCCGGTTCAAGGATTGGACAGCGATATGGAAAAGCATCGACTGGACCGACGCTCATGGTTGTGGACCCAAGGGCTGCGCCCATGAATCTGTTCAAGTTGTTGCGCGGCATTGAAAGCATTGAAACCGAAGTTGTCGACCAACCGGTGTTGTTGTCGCCGCTGGAGCGCCTGCGCCAACGCACCGGCAGCGATCAGGCGGGCTTCTTCGCTGCCGAACAGGACGCCTGCGCCGGTGCCGTGAGCCTGGCGCGTAAATGGGGCGAGCGTCATCGTCGTGGTGAGTGCGGGGTAGTGGTCGCCAGCGGCGGGCGTTTCGATGAGTTGATCGAATCGATGGCCAGCGGCTTCTGCCGCGTACCTTTCAACGATCTCGCCGCGATAGAGGCTGCCGTGGATTCGCGCACGGTTGCGATCATTCTGGAGCCGATTCAGGGCGAAAACGTCGCAAACCCGGCCTCTCAAGCCTATGTGAAAGGCGTGGAAAAATTGTGCCGCGTCCTGAACATTCTGTTGATTTTCAACGAAGCGCGAGGCACGGTCGGCCAGCACGGCGGCGTACTGTGTGAGGACATCTACGGCGTGGCTGCGGACATCGTGGTGTTGGGCGATCATTCCAATCGCAGCCCGCGCATCGCTGCATTACTTGCCCGAGGCCACGCCTGCACTGCACCGATCGAGACCTTGCCCGGCTATGTGCAAGCGCCGTCTTCAGTCAGGCGCCCGACCCGCCCCCCCCCTAAAAACCCCGCCCCCCCGCCGGTTTTTGCCAA
>CAURWS010000217.1:0-6405 GCA_963528485.1 uncultured Pseudomonas sp.
CGCGACGGGAGGCCAGCCACGCCATCACATCACCCTGCTCCAGACGGTTCTTGTCCGAGAAACCATTGAGCGACAGGTTGCGCCGCGCCCAGTCCAGGTAGGTTTTCGACAGATCGACGCTGGTGGTGCTGCGTGCGCCACCTTTGGCGGCGTGCACGCTGGCGGTCGCGGTGTAGCAGAACAGGTTGAGGAAGCGCTTGCCTGCCGCCTCACGCTGAATACGCATGCGCATCGGCCGGTGATCCAGAAACAGCCCGGTGTCCAGGTAGTCGGTCAGGTTGACCAGCAGCTTGATGCCGCCTTCGTTGACCTCGTTGAACTTGCCCTGAGCGCTCTGGCGCTCATATTGCTTGGTGCCGCTCTGACGCTCGCGACGCTTGACCACCACACGGCTCTTGTCGATGTTCAGCGCCTGGGGAATGGCCGCCAGCGCGTCGAACATGCGGATAGAGGCCTTTTCCGGGTCGATCGACTTGGGCGCTGCGTATTCCTGCACGTGAACCCAGTCATGGTACAGGTCGATGGCCATGGCGTACTCAGGCATGTCAGCGTCATAGACGCGGTAGCAATCGATACCCTCGCGCTTGACCCACTTGCCCATGGCCTTGACGTTCTTCAGCAGGCGGTTGGCAAACATCTGCCCGCCTTCGCTCAGGCGCGGCTGCTCGATCACCGGGGCCGGGGCTGGCGTCGGCTTGATCGGGTTGCCGTTCTTGTTGAACTTGCGCTCTTGCGGCTCGTCCGGGGTCTGATCGTAAGCCGCTTGTTCGCGCTCGGCCTGACGCTGTTCCGGGGTACGGCGCTCGCCGGTGACGAACTGATCCGGCAACACCTTGATCAGCAACAGCTTGCACGGCAAGGCGCCGTTCCAGAATGCGTACTGCTTGTGGCTGCGAATACCCATGCGCTTGCCCAGGTCCGGCGCGCCGGTGAACACGGCCGCTTCCCAGTTCAGACAGGCCTGACGCAGACGCTCGCCCAGGTTCTGGTAGAGGTACAACAGGCTCGCTTCATCGCCCAGACGCTCGCCGTACGGCGGGTTGCAGATGACCAGGCCCTTCTGGTTCTGGTCCGGACGCGGCTCGAAGGTCGCGACTTCGCCCTGATAGATCTTGATCCACTCGGACAGCCCGGCGCGCTCGACGTTGTTGCGACCCGGTTGAATCAAGCGAGGGTCGGCTTCGTAGCCGCGAATCCACAGCGGCGGCTTGGCCAGACCGGCTTCGGCGCGGGCCAGTGCTTCGTCGTGCAGCTTGCGCCACAGGGCCGGGACGTGACCCAGCCAGGCCGAAAAGCCCCAGCGCTCACGCTTGAGGTTCGGCGCAATATCGGCGGCGATCATCGCCGCTTCAACGAGAAACGTACCCACACCGCACATCGGGTCGGCCAGTGCGCCACCCTCGGCCGCGATGCGCGGCCAGCCGGCACGGATCAGCACGGCAGCCGCGAGGTTTTCCTTCAGCGGCGCCGCACCTTGCTGCAGACGATAGCCTCGCTGGTGCAGGCTGTGGCCGGACAAATCCAGCGACAGAATCGCCTCGCCACGGTCAAGCCGCAGGTGAACGCGCAGGTCCGGGTTGAGCTTGTCGATGGAGGGGCGCGAGCCGTCGGCGGTACGCAGGCGGTCGACGATGGCGTCCTTGACCTTCAAAGCGCCGAAATGGGTGTTGTCGATACCCGAACCGTGGCCACTGAACTCCACCGCCAGGGTGCCATCAGGCTCCAGATGGTCGGCCCATTCGATGTCGTGTACGCCGTGGTACAGGTCTTCGGCGTCCTTCATCGGGAAGCGCTTGAGCACCAGCAGCACGCGGTTGGCCAGGCGCGACCACAGGCACAGCCGGTAGGCGGTTTCCATGTCGGCGCTGCCGCGAATGGTCGAGGTGTGTTCGCGGGTTTCCTGGAGGCCAAGCGCGGTGGCTTCCTCAGCGAGCAGGCCTTCGAGGCCTTTGGGACAGGTGAGGAAGAGTTCGTATTGGTCCGACATGTGTATTCCAGAGCCTTTGGCTTGAGTGGCGGGACAACGCATTGTCCAGCCCGATTACAAGCAGGCGTCTTTCAAGGAGAACGCCTGCGTGGCACACAAGTTGTGCCGATCCACCGCAGCGATACATTTCGACTGCGGCAGTCGTGTCGTGCGCAAGAGCGCGAGCAACACTTTGATATTAAAAAACCACTATTCAGCACGACAACGATCGCAATAAAAAGTCACAGCGCTGACCCTTCGTCGATTTAAATCTGACGTCAATCCGCCATCACGCGTTCTTGAGAACGACTCGCAAATCTCATCAAGACCCTCATTTCAGGGGGCTCGGCAAAAAATATGCACTCGAAACGATTCAGCGCTTATGGTCGTAATGTTCCAACGGTTACGTTCTTATGACAAAACGGTCATTCACAGCATCCGGTGCATTGGTTAGAAATCACCTCAGGCCATCGGCGCAACGACGATGGCATCAAGGCCCGCGACGCCGGCAGCGGGCATGAAACGGCAGAAGATTTCTGCCCGACCTCAACCTGAGGTCTCCAGGGACATTACAGTCAACAAACGAGGGCAACACCCTATGAGAAGACTTAAGCGTGATCCGTTGGAAAGAGCATTTTCGCGCGGATATCAATACGGCGTAACTGGTAAATCCCGTGAGCTTTGCCCATTTACTCTACCGTCGGTACGTCAAGCCTGGATCAACGGCTGGCGAGAAGGACGAGGCGACAACTGGGACGGTATGACCGGCACTGCGGGTATCCACAGACTCAACGAACTTCACGCGGTCGGCTGACACACCACCACACAGGTAAATCCGACTTAATAAGGTTTCTTAGGACTTAATACCGTTACTTAACAGAAACTCGATAATCAGATTCGCTTTACACCTGAAACATGCACGTCCCATCCGGACGGCGGGCTAGCGCCCAAAGAGGGGTTCCTTATCGGAACCCCTCTTTTTTATGGCAGCTGTTTTTTGCCGGCGTTTACCGAGCCATCGCCGCAATGGCGTCCACCGACTCGCGAATCAGCGCTGGCCCCTTATAGATGAAGCCCGAATACACCTGAACCAGACTCGCACCGGCGGCGATCTTCTCGGCCGCGTGCTTGCCTTCGGTGATGCCACCGGCAGCAATGATCGGCAGTTTGCCGCCCAACTCACCGGCCAGCACCTTGACGATGTGGGTGCTCTTCTCGCGCACCGGCGCACCGGACAGACCGCCCGCTTCGTCGGCATGGGGCAAGCCTTCGACGCCTTCGCGGCTCAGGGTGGTGTTGGTGGCGATCACTGCGTCCATACCCGATTCCAGCAGCGCACTGGCCACCAGCACGGTTTCTTCGTCGCTCATGTCCGGGGCGATCTTGATGGCCAGTGGCACACGCTTGCCGTGGGTCTGGGTCAGGGCTTCCTGACGCAGGCGCAGGGCGTCGAGCAGTTGCTTGAGCGAGTCACCGAACTGCAGGCTGCGCAGGCCCGGGGTGTTGGGCGAGCTGACGTTGACGGTGATGTAGCTGGCGTGGGCGTAGACCTTGTCCAGGCAGATCAGGTAGTCGTCAACGGCACGCTCGACCGGGGTGTCGAAGTTCTTGCCGATGTTGATGCCCAGCACGCCGTTGAAGTTGGCGGCCTGCACACGGCTCACCAGATTGTCGACGCCCAGGTTGTTGAAGCCCATGCGGTTGATGATGCCCTCGGCGTGGGGCAGGCGGAAAATCCGCGGCTTCGGATTGCCCGGCTGCGCACGCGGCGTCACGGTGCCGATTTCGACGAAGCCGAAACCCAGCTGGGCAAAGCCGTCGATGGCCGCACCGTTTTTGTCCAGCCCCGCCGCCAGGCCCACAGGATTGGGGAACTGCAGGCCCATGACCGTGACCGGAAAGCGCGCAGGCGCCTTGCTCAGCAGGCCATTGAGCCCCAGCCGACCGCCTGCGCCGATCAGGTCGATGGACAGATCGTGGGAGGTTTCCGGGGAGAGTTTGAACAGTAACTGGCGGGCCAGGTTATACATGGGCGGGCGCGGCTCGTTTGAGGCTGAAGTCAGCGGCGGATTATAGACGGGCTCAAGGGTGGAGCGCGAGGCATGTCGCGAACTTTGCACAAAAGCGCCCGGCCAATGGCATATCGCTTGCTTGAGCCTTGTTATAGGGCGCAATCCAACGCCGGAGCGCGCATCGGACAATGACGTCGTCACTGCACAGGTCAACCCTGGCGCGGTACGGCGTTTTTTTATGGAAGATCGCAAGGTCCTCGAACCTGCGGCCTTCAGGCGGAACCGAAAACCATGAACGACACCTTCGACACCCCGCAGGCGTGGGTCAACGGCAGCGACGCGCCGGAATTGAGCAGCATCGATGTGGGTTTCATGCCCCTCACCGATAGCGCGTCATTGATCGTCGCTGCGACCCAGGGCTTCGCCCAGCCCTACGGCCTGAACATCAACCTGCGCCGTCAGAGTTCCTGGGCGAATCTGCGCGACAACCTGATCTGCGGCGAGCTGCACGCCGCCCACAGCCTTTATGGCTTGATCTACGCCGCGCAACTGGGCATCGGTTGCCCTGCCAAAGACATGGCCGTGCTCATGGGCCTGAACCAGAACGGCCAGAGCATCAATCTCTCAGCCGACCTGCAGCGCGCCGGCGTGATCACTCCTGAAGCACTTCACCTGCGCACGCACCAAAGCGGGACAAAACTGACGTTCGCCCAGACCCTGCCCACCGGCAATCACGCGATGTGGCTCTACTATTGGCTCGCCAGCCAGGGCATTCACCCACTGCAGGATGTCGACAGCGTCGTGGTGCCGCCGCCGCAGATGGTCGAACATCTCAAGGCCGGGCGTATCGACGGCTTTTGCGTGGGCGAGCCGTGGGGCGCCAGCGCTGTCAATCAAAGCCTCGGATTCACCCTGGCGACCAGTCAGACGATCTGGCCCGATCACCCGGAAAAAGTGCTGGGTTGCACCCGTGAGTTCGTCCAGCGCTACCCCAACACCGCGCGGGCGCTGATCATGGCGGTGCTCGACGCCAGCCGCTTTATCGAAGACAGCACAGACAACCGCCGTAGCACTGCGCAGTTGCTCAGCGGCAGCGATTACGTCAATGCACAGGTCGACGACATCGAGGCCCGGCTGCTGGGGCGATACAGCGACGGGCTGGGCAATCACTGGCAGGATTGCCACGCTGTCAGCTTTCATCGTCAGGGTGAAGTGAACATGCCTTGGCTGTCCGATGGCATGTGGTTCATGACCCAGTTTCGCCGCTGGGGCCTGTTGCGCGAAGACCCGGATTATCTGGCGGTCGCCAGTCAGGTGCAGCAACTGGACCTGTATCGCCAGGCCGCCGAAGCGCTGAACGTGCCTGTGTCCGAATCGGTCATGCGCAGCAGCCAGCTCATCGATGGCAAGGTCTGGGATGGCAGCGACCCGGTTGCCTACGCCCACGGCTTCAAACTTCATGCGCTGGCCGACGACACGTCTGTCACGACTGATCGCTGAAGGAGACGCCACGATGCTGCGAATCCTGCTAATCAACGACACACCGAAAAAGGTCGGACGCCTGAAAACCGCGCTGACTGAAGCGGGTTTCGAGGTGATCGACGAGTCCGGGCTGATTATCGACCTGCCCCAGCGGGTGCACGCCGTGCGCCCGGACGTGATCCTCATCGACACCGAATCCCCCGGTCGCGACGTGATGGAACAGGTGGTGCTGGTCACCCGCGACCTGCCCCGCCCCATCGTCATGTTCACCGACGAGCACGACCCCAACGTGATGCGTCAGGCCATTAACTCCGGAGTCAGCGCCTACATCGTCGAGGGCATTCACGCACAGCGCCTGCAGCCGATTCTCGACGTGGCCATGGCCCGCTTCGAAAGCGACCAGGACCTGCGCGCGCAACTGCACGCGCGGGATCAGCAACTGGCCGAACGCAAGCGCATCGAAACCGCCAAGGGCCTGCTGATGAAGATGAAGAGCTGCAGCGAAGAAGAGGCCTACACCGTGATGCGCAGGCAAGCCATGAGCCGTCAGCAGAAGCTGGTGCAGGTGGCCGAGCAGATCATTGCCATGAGCGAGCTGCTGGGTTAACGCCTCCCTGCGGCCAACTGGCCCACGTTTTGCTAAGTAAATCACACAGGTAGCCAACGGCGGTTGCCCCCACTTACGACAAAGACGTCGCACACCCCTTCGCTAAGCGCGGACAGGGTTGCGACGTTTTTTCGTTCTGGCCCCGAAAAGGGCCGGTGGAGCGCCGTTGGCTGCTCCACCTGCAAGACCCGACCCGTGGCGGTGCAAGCGACTTCACCACCGACAACGATTTCCTGCAGATGAGGTGTGAGATGAATACAAGTTTCTGGAAAGCCGGCCACAAGCCCACGCTGTTCGCAGCCTTCCTCTATTTCGACCTGAGCTTCATGGTCTGGTAC
>CAURWS010000218.1:0-6399 GCA_963528485.1 uncultured Pseudomonas sp.
GGGTCGCATCGTCATGGCCAGCGAGGCCGAAATTGCCGAGCATGAGGCGCGTCTGGCGGTTATCGCCAAGTCCGCTGGCGCACCGGCGCTGTGGACGCAACTGCTCGAGGCGCAGGCCCAGCAGGGCTGATTTTTTCAGGACGCAGGGGCAGGTAGCTTTGGCGACGGCCCCTTTCATCGATGGCGCGGGAGGCTCCAGGGTGACAACGTCGAGTCCGGCTCTGAGCATTCGCGTCGCAGACGAATGTTTCGAGGATTACATCCTCAACTGCGAATTCACCTTCATGGTCACCGGTTACGCGCAGGTGCAGATCGGTCAGCCCGTGGCGCAATGGCCGGTCGATGCGGTCGAACCCTACCTTAAAAACTACGGCATCGATTCCGAAGAGTTCTGCAATTATCGCGAAGGCGGTGATGGCACTGTGCTTGTTGCCTGGCAGGGTCTAGACCCGGTGGGCCATGTGGTGATCAGCAAGCACTGGAACGGCTTTGCCCACATCGACGAGCTGGCGGTGGACACGGTCGCGCGACGCAACGGCGTGGCGCGCAAGCTGCTGGATGTCGCGCAGTTCTGGAGCCGCAAGCACAACCTGCCGGGCATCATGCTGGAAACCCAGAACAACAACCTGGCAGCGTGCCGTTTATATGAGGGGTACGGGTTCGTGGTCGGCGGGGTGGACCACTTGCGCTATCGCGCAATCGATCCGACCACGCGAGAGTCCGCGATATTCTGGTATTTGCTGTTTGACGACGCGCCTGCGTAATCCCTGAAATCGCTGCCGCCAGCAAGCCGCGCTGCTACAGGAACAGACGCGCCGTCACGTCTTGCTTAGCTGGTGCGGGTCAGTTTGATCCCGGACTGAACCAGCTCGAACTCATCGCCACCCAGATGATTCACACGATCACCAATGACCAGCCGATAGGTAATCACCTGTTTCAGCTCGCCGGTTTCGTCTGGCTTGAAATCATGGAATTCCCGCACGGGGTAGATGCGTCCCTCTGCATCTCGTGCATGGAATTGTGCGACATGATCATGTGAAGCCATTTGCTTTGTAACCTCTGGAAATAACTGCTCGTTTTCGCTCGCATCGTACCACCGCGAGCCGTGATTCCATGTCCGTTCGTAAGGTCATTCTGTAAGACCCGTAGGCGCATTCCTCGCTCAAGGCTTTGAGACCGCCGTTTTCGGGGGGAGTTTTCGGCGCGGGTAAAAATAGTCTCGACCAGCGGTCGTCGCAAATAGCCCAGAGCGACGCCGAAGATCGGCTGTCTCGATCAATGACAACAGAAAACAACGCTGAACAAACGTCGTCTTTCATCTATAACTGTCCATTCCTCCCATAGAAGAAGGTCCGGTTCATGAGCCAGGTTCATTCGATTGCAGTGATTGTCGGCAGCTTGCGCAAAGATTCCCTCAACCGCAAAGTCGCCCGCGCACTGGCCGAGTTGGCGCCGCCCAGCCTCAAGCTGAGCATTGTCGAAATCGGCGATCTGCCCCTGTATAACGAAGACATCGACCTCGATTCCCCTCCTGCTTCCTACACCGCATTCCGCCAAGCCCTGCAAGGCGCGGACGGTTTTCTGTTCGTCACCCCGGAATACAACCGCTCGGTGCCAGGCGCGCTGAAGAATGCCATCGACGTCGGTTCGCGTCCGTACGGCAAGAGTTCCTGGGGCAAGGCCAAGCCTGCGGCGGTGGTCAGCGTGTCGCCGGGTGCCATCGGCGGCTTCGGCGCCAACCAGCATCTGCGCCAGAGTTTCGTGTTCCTCGACGTGCTGTGCATGCAGCAGCCAGAAGCGTATCTAGGCGGTGCGGGAAGTTTCTTTGACGAGCAGGGCAAGCTGAACGAGAAAACCCGTCCGTTCCTGCAGAGCATCATCGATGCGTTTGCCGGGCATGTGGCGCGTACTCTCAAGGCCTGATGACACTACTCAGACACTGCACAGATCATAAGGCGCCGGGGGCGGGTTTCGGCGCCGCGCACCCGTTCCAGTCAATCCTAAAAGTCGACGCCGATGTACAGCGTTATGTAACGCAGTCCGTCTGACGTTTCTCCCTACGCTCCTTGTCATGTGCTCATGACCGTTTCGAAATAACGGTCATGGCATTTCAAAAAAGGAGCTTGAATGTCTACCTCTACCGTTAGTTATCTCCACAGCGCGTCTCTCAGGCAGCGCTTTCTCGATCGGCTGGACGAGGCCGCTCGTGCCAGCCACGTCACCGCTGAGCAGCGAGCCTGGCTGCAGTGCATCACCCATGATCCAGACGAGAGTGCGCCCGACCCGTTACGGGTTGACCGCCTTGTCTTTAGCGACGGCTCACCACGACCGCTCGAACTGGCTGCAGCATTGATGCTCAGCCATGCCCAGACCGACAACCCGGCCGTCTACCTCTACACCCTCGCTGACGGCATCGAAAAGTTCGACCATCGCGGCGCGCTGTTGACCGCCTTGCGCGCACGTTTCGCACAGGGCAACGTCGATGCACTGTTCGAGTACGAGAAGGTCGATGGCAACCCGTTCACGGCGCAGATGCTGGCCATCGTCGATCAACAGGTTGAAGAGGTCGGGGAACTGACGGGCCAGCTGCGTCTGATGCCTTCCTTGCGGGACGCCTCGACCGAATCGCTCTCTCGGCAATTGCACCGTCTGCTGCCGCACATGCCCCTTGACCCCACCGTGCACCTGTTGCAGATCGCGCCCAAGGACGATGGTGATGCCGAGCCGGATCTTGTGGTTCAGACCCTGGCGCAGGCGGCGTTCGACGACAGTTGCCAGGTCAAGCTGGACGCCGGGTACGAACGCCGTTTTCTCGACGCCCAAGGGCGTCTGGCCACACCGGCCGACAGCGCGTTGTTGCGCGAGGCGTTCACGGCGGCGCAGGCGGACCTTTTTGCGTGTCATCGCGAACAGCTGGCGACGTTCTGGTACGGCGCGGGCGATGGCGCACGCGACCGCCGTACCCAGGCCATCGCCAGTTTCGACAGCAGTCTGCGCCGTGAGCTGTACGACCACTGCCAGGACGGCCCTGCTCATGCCGCCGCGCAACACGCGCTGCCGCGGCTGTTGCAAGGCGCGCCGCAGGCAACGGACGTGCGCTGCCAGCGGTTGCTGATTAGCGTGGGTGACGGCCCCGGTCGCCCGCTGGCAGGGACGTTTCTGGTCAAACCTGACGACGGCAATGAGCAGGTACTGTGGTTTTCCACCGATCACCGGTTGCTGCATTTTGCCGACCTGGCTGCGCTGACCGCGTTTCTGAACACGGCGCCGGGTCGCGACCCACTGCGACCTGCACTGGCGCTGTCTGATCAGTCGATGCTCGACGGGGAAGGGCTGTTGCAGGTCGCGCTGGAGGACATTCTGACGCCGCTGTGTGCCGACCGTGTCGATTCGATCATCGCCTTGCAGGCGCGCAATCTGGAGTTCGCCCTGGGCATGCGCTGCGCGTCGGAAAAACGCGCGGCGATGATCGATGATGCGCTGGACGTCCGGCCACTGGTCGATCCACGGCAACTGGGTTTCGGCTGCGGGCGCTGGCGCGAAGACGCGCCGTTCGATTTTGCCAGCGCGTGGCTCGATGCTCACGTGACGCCCGCGCCTGCCGAGCAAAATGCTCGACAACCCACAGGCCACGCAGACCTTCCACCCGTTCGCGAGGCCATCGAAGCGGCGACGGCTGCGGGTCTCGACGCCATGGCCGATGAAGCCCGGCGTAGCGGCGCCGTACCGTCGGCAGCAGCCACGGGTTCGCCTGCGGCCAGCCGTTCGTTGTCCGCCTCCTGGGTCGAGTTCGCCAAAGCCTTCGATGCCCGTGCCGAAGGCCTGCGGGCTCTGCCTGACGTATTGAGCCACTGCGCGATTCAGGCCTTGCAGCGCTACGTGTGCGTGCTGATCGGTCCTCAGGCGCGGGCGGCCAACTTGCATATCCAGTGGCTGGAATCGGCGACCCTTGAGTCGTCGGACATCGAGTCCCATGCCGTCACGGTCAGCGAGTCGCTGCATGCGGTGTCGCTGGACCTGATGTCCATGTTGATCGAGTGCATCACCGGGCATCGGTCTGCCGTGGTGCCACCCAGCACGCAGATCAAGGCGCAGCCGCCTCTGGTTGCCGTGCATCTGGAAGTGGCGCTGATCCAGCACATGCTGAGCGGGGCCATGGGCGGTTTCGATGAGCGCTATGTGGGTGATTTCCGGCGTTCCCGGTTGAACCCCTTGCGCCAGAAAGACGTGCTGTCCAGGCCATATCAGGACGCCCTTGGCATCCGCGAAGACGCCATGCGCCTGGACTTGTCGCTGGCCAGGCGTCAGGGCCGGGTCGACAGCCGGGCCGTGACCCTTGCCCGGCAAGTGCTGGACCGTCCCGTGCGCAGCCTGCGGCTGGGGTTGGGCGTGCCGGCGGTCGAGGCTTGTGCGGTGTCGTTGTACCAAGGCGATCAGCCTGGCGCGACGCTGGGAGACACGCTCGTCCTGCACCAACCGCAGGCGGCAGACAGTCCGGTGCTGCTGTGGTCGTGCGAATTCGGCTGGCGGCAATTCGCTTCGGTGGAGCGGCTGCAGGCCACGCTGCAACTGAACCTGCGCAGCGAGAACCGTGAGCGTTGGCTGGCCCTGCTGAGCGAGGGTGAGCGTCCGACCGTGCGCGCCCATCTGTCGACAGCCTCTGACGAGCCGATGGCCATCACCCTGGGTCGGATCGACAGCCACGTGATGCAGGCGTTGCAGGAGGTTTCTCTCGATCACCAACAGCAGGATGTGCGCGAGCTGTGCAAGCGAGCGCTGCGTTGCCGATTCGAAGCGGGGCTGTTCCTGCGCCTCGCGAAGGCCACCGAGCAAGATCAGCCCCTGGTCGACCTGCTCGACGGGCTGTCCATCCGGATCGACAACAGCATCTTCGAAGCGATGTTGCCGCCGTGGGTGGCCAGGGCCTCGATTGCCGAGCTGATGGAGTACTACAACATCTTCAAGCGCTACTACCAGACCAGCGATGATGGCAAAGATTTCATGTTCGGCATCCCGTTGTTGCCAGCGCTGGCGCGGCAGAAATTGACCGAGCGCCTGGCGCAGGACTTCCCCGAACAGGGCTTCGATCCCGACCACATCACGGTCACGTCCCATCGTTATGTGTCCTCGTTGCCAGCGGCGGGCGAGCTGCCGTCCGGTGTGCCGGCGGCCACGCTGACGCGCACCGAGTCGCTGGTCGAGTACGCGATCAACCGGTTCGTCGATGCTCAGGACGGCGCACTGAGTGTGCAGTCCACTCGCTATCCACAAGCCGCTGCCTCGCTGACGCCCGATTACCTGCGCACGCTGATCCGGGACGTGGACGTCGGCGCGGCCTACGTGGGTCTGCTGCGCAAGGCCTTCATGCCGACCGACCCCCATTACGCCGAGCGCAAACACCTGTTCGTGACCCAGTTGCCTTCTGCGCTCATGGCCGTTGCCTTGCCGGAAAAAGTCGAGGGCCGGCTCAGCGAGCGCGCCTATCGCTTCCTGGCCACGGTGCTGAGCATGCCCGACGGCATCGCCCGGGAGCCACTCGACGGTACCTGGGTGATTCTCAGCCCGCTGCAACTGGTGGCGGACGCCGGCATGAGTCCCGACCCGGTCGCCGGCGTCTACCTGATCTGCCCGGCGGCACCGCACGAGGGCCCGGTGGTGCTGTACGCCGTGTATCACCCGGATTTCGTGTTCCGGGAATACGCCAGTCGCGAGGCGCTGCAACAAGCGTTGCGCACGGACACCGCCTTGCAGGCCTTCCTGCTGGAACGGCTCGAACCTGAAGTGCAGCGACGTTATGCCCACGGCGGGTTCGTCGAACCCCACCTGCCGTTTTCGGTGGAAGGCTTCAACGACTTGCCGGTTCGCGCACCGGGGCCGGTGACCCTCGACATCGCCGAGGACAAAGGTAACGCCCTGCACACGATTTTCACCGGCACCCTGAAGTTGCTGCTGGACATGGGCGTCTCCAACGCGGTCAGTAATGCCCAGGCCGATCGGGCCGGACGGGTGTTCCTGGCCACGCTGGCGCTGAGTCAGGCGCTTACGTTGCTGCCCAACAAACTAGCGGCGCTGGTCACCCTCTGGCAGAGCCATACGCTGTTTCGGGACTCGGCGCTTTCCGCGTCACGCCACCGGTGGGGGCGGGCGCTGTCGGAATTCACGGCGGCGCTGGGCGTCGTCGTCACGGTAAGGGAGCAGGCCCTTCTGGAAGCGCCGCCCGAGGAGCGGACGCGCGATGGGGGGCAGGCGGCAGAAGATGCGCAGACGATGGGCACGTCGTTTTCCTGGACCCGAACCGCGCTGACGGCCGAGCAACGGGCGCGCCTGGAAGGGCTCGAGGCGCGAAACTTGTCGCTGGACGAGATGCGCCATGTCGAGCTGCTCAACCTGTATTTCGAC
>CAURWS010000219.1:0-6397 GCA_963528485.1 uncultured Pseudomonas sp.
CCCGTTTCAGTGCTCTAGAGCGTAGGCAGACTAGATGACTGTTGCGTGACATTCCAGCGCGATCCGCTTGATAAATCAGGCAATAAAAAGAAATTAGCCTTTTCAGATCAGCGACTTGGCCATGGTCTACGCTTATTCCACGGCATCACCCATCGCCGGGCGCAAGCCCTTGCGAAGCCCAGCAAAAGTCGGTCCAGACAAGAAAGTGTCATGAGACTGGCCTAACTTGGCTCAGGTATTGCTGACCTAGACCAAACCACTAGACACCACCACCCGCAACCAACACTTCACCGACCCTTTCCAAATCAACGTCGAGAAGTGCACAAAGGAGCTTCGAATGAAACACCTTTTGCTGGCATCACTCCTGGGTTCGGCCATCGCGCTGAGCACATCGGCCATGGCCGCGGACACCGACCTCAAGACGCTGGAAGCCGCAGCCAAGACTGAAGGCGCGATCAACAGTGTGGGCATGCCCGATGACTGGGCGAACTGGAAAGGCACCTGGACCGACCTGACCGCCAAGTACGGTCTGGTGCACATGGACACGGACATGAGCTCGGCCCAGGAAGTGGCCAAGTTCGACGCCGAAAAAGACAACGCCAGCGCCGACATCGGTGACGTGGGTGCGGCCTTTGGTCCGATCGCCGTTACCAAGGGCGTGACCCAGCCGTACAAGCCGACCACCTGGAATCAGATTCCGGATTGGGCCAAGGACAAGGACGGTCACTGGGCGCTGGCCTACACCGGCACCATCGCCTTCATCGTCAACAAGAAGCTGCTGCATGGCTCCGACGTACCGACATCCTGGGCTGACCTTAAGACCGGCAAATACAAGGTCACTATCGGTGACGTGAGTACCGCCGCCCAGGCCGCCAACGGCGTACTGGCCGCTGCTATCGCCATGAAAGGCGACGAAACCAACATCGAGCCGGGCCTGCAGCTGTTCACCGAACTGGCCAAGCAGAAGCGTCTGGGCATCAACAACCCGACCATCCAGACCATGGAAAAAGGCGAAGTGGAAGTGGGTGTGGTATGGGACTTCAACGGCCTGAGCTACAAGGCCAAGATGGCCAACCCGGATGACTACGTGGTGCTGATTCCCTCCGATGGTTCGGTCAAATCCGGCTACACCACCATCATCAACAAATACGCCAAGCACCCGAACGCCGCCAAGCTGACCCGCGAATACATCTTCAGTGACGAAGGCCAGATCAACCTCGCCAAAGGCAATGCCCGTCCGATTCGCGCTGAAACCGGCCTGAAACTGCCGGAAGAAATCGCGAAAAACCTGATCCCGTCCGAGCAGTACGTCAAGGCCAATCCGCAGCCGATCAAAAACGCAGACGCGTGGGAAAAAACCTCGAAAGCCCTGCCGCAGAAGTGGAACGAGCAGGTCATCGTCGAGATGCAGTAATTCGCTCACCGGCGCTCCCGCTTTTGTGGGAGCCGGCTTGCCGGCTCCCACAGACATCATTCCACATCGCCCCTCGATCCCCGGAGCGAGTATGAAACACAACGTCATCCTCATCCTGCTGGACGGCCTGAGCTTCAGCGTGGCGCAGCATGCGATGGGGCATCTGCTGGCTTACCGCAATGCGGGTCGCGCCGCCTTGTACAAGCTGGAATGTGAACTCCCTGCCCTGTCCCGCCCGCTCTACGAATGCATCCTCACAGGCGTCGCACCCATCGACAGCGGCATCGTGCACAACCATGTTTCGCGCCTGTCCAACCAGCGTAGCGTGTTCCATTACGCCGCCGCTGCCGGGCTGAACACCGCGGCCGCGGCCTATCACTGGGTCAGCGAGCTGTACAACCGCAGCCCCTTCATTGCCTCCCGTGATCGCCACACCGATGACGTCGACCTGCCGATCCAGCACGGTCATTTCTATTACGTCGATCACTACCCCGATTCCCACCTGTTCGACGATGCCGAGCATCTGCGAACCGCGCACCAGCCAAATTTCCTGTTCATCCACCCGATGAACATCGACGACGCCGGGCACAAGCACGGCCTCGACACCCCGCAATACCGCAACAGCGCGCGCTCGGTCGACATCATCCTCGCCGAGTACCTGCAACGCTGGCTCGACGCGGGCTACCAAGTGCTGGTGACCGCCGACCACGGCATGAACAACGACCGCTCCCACAACGGCATCCTGCCCGAAGAGCGCGAGGTGCCGCTGTTCGTCATCGGCGACGCCTTCAGCCTCGACCCCGACGCGCAACCGAAACAGACCGAGATCTGCGGCACGGTCTGTGAGCTGCTCGGCGTGCCCCACGACAAACCTGTCTGCAAAGAGGTGCTCAAGTGAGTTCACAGCGTCTCGGTAAATGGCTGGGCCTCTTGTGCCTGGTGCCCTTTGCCCTGTTCTTCATCGCGTTTCAGATCGCGCCGCTGGCGTGGGTCGCGATCAACAGCCTGTATTCGGACGCCGGCTGGGGCATCGACAACTTCGTCAAGGCGTTCAACTCGCGCTTCTATCGCCAGGCCATGCAGTTCAGCCTGGAGATCAGTTTCTGGTCGAGCCTGATCGGCATCGTCATCGCGATCCTGGGCAGTTATTCGCTGCGCAAGGTGCCGTCACGGCTGCGGGATTTCGTCAGCGCCTTCGCCAACATGACCAGCAACTTTTCTGGCGTGCCGCTGGCTTTCGCCTTCATCATTCTGCTGGGGTTCAACGGCGCGCTGACGCTGATCCTCAAGCAGGCCGGGATCATCGACGACTTCAACCTTTATTCGAAGACCGGCCTGATCATCCTCTACACCTACTTCCAGATTCCCCTCGGCGTACTGCTGCTTTACCCGGCCTTCGACGCCCTGCGCGATGACTGGCGTGAATCGGCTTCGTTGCTCGGCGCGAGTACCTGGGATTTCTGGCGACACATCGGCATTCCGGTGCTGACCCCGGCCCTGCTCGGCACCTTCGTGATTCTGCTGGCCAACGCCCTCGGCGCCTACGCGACGGTCTACGCGCTGACCACCGGCAACTTCAACGTGCTGCCGATCCGCATCGCCGCGATGGTCGCCGGTGACATCTCGCTGGACCCGAACATGGCCAGCGCCCTGGCGATGATTCTGGTGGGGATGATGACCCTGGTGACCGTGGTCCATCAGTGGCTGTTGAAGAGGAGCTACCATGTCTCGCGCTGAACGCGGCCCGGCCGGGCTCTACCACCGCGTGGTGGTGTACATCCTGTTTCTGATCCTGCTGGCGCCTTTGCTCGGGACGTTTGTGTACTCGATCGCCACCAGTTGGTCGGCGACCATTCTGCCCGCAGGCTTCACCTATAAATGGTACGTGGCGCTATGGAGCGACCCGCGCTTTCTGATCGCTTTCGGGCAGTCGTTGCTGGTCTGCGTTGGCGCGCTGGTTCTGTCGGTGGTCTTGATTTTGCCCCTGCTGTTCGTGGTGCATTACCACTTCCCGAAACTCGACGCGCTGATGAACGTCCTCATCCTGCTGCCCTTCGCGGTGCCGCCGGTGGTGTCGTCAGTGGGGCTGTTGCAACTCTATGGTTCCGGGCCGCTGGCGATGGTGGGCACACCGTGGATTCTGATCGGTTGCTACTTCACCGTGGCCCTGCCGTTCATGTACCGGGCGATCACCAACAACCTGCAGGCCATCAACCTGGTGGACCTGATGGACGCCGCGCAGCTGCTCGGCGCCAACACCTTTCAGGCGGCGTTTCTGGTGGTGCTGCCCAACCTGCGCAAGGGCCTGATGATCGCCCTGCTGCTGTCGTTCTCGTTCCTGTTCGGCGAGTTCGTGTTTGCCAACCTGCTGGTCGGCACGCGGTACGAGACCCTGCAGGTGTACCTCAACAACATGCGCAACAGCAGCGGCCACTTCAACAGCGCGCTGGTGATTTCCTATTTCCTCTTCGTATTGCTGCTGACCTGGGCGGCCAACCGACTGAACAAGGACAAAGACTGACATGAGCTTCGTCACTGTCGAAAACCTGCAAAAGAACTACGCCAGCACCGCTGTGTTCAGCGACATCAACTGCGTGATCAACAAGGGCGAATTCGTCACCCTGCTCGGCCCGTCCGGCTGCGGCAAGTCCACCCTGTTGCGTTGTATCGCCGGGCTGACCTCGGTCACCCGCGGCAAGATCTTTCTCGATGGCAAGAACATCGTCCCGCTGTCGCCGCAGAAGCGCGGCATCGGCATGGTGTTCCAGAGCTACGCGCTGTTCCCGAACATGAATGTGGAACAGAACGTCGCGTTCGGCCTGCGCATGCAGAAGGTCAGCGCCGAGGAAACCAGGCAGCGCGTGGCTGAGGTGTTGAAGCTGGTCGAGCTGAACGAACTGGCCAAGCGTTACCCGCACCAGATGTCGGGCGGGCAATGTCAGCGCGTGGCGCTGGCGCGCTCGCTGGTGACCCGCCCTCGCCTGCTGCTACTCGATGAACCGCTGTCGGCGCTCGATGCACGGATTCGCAAACATCTGCGCGAACAGATCCGCGCCATTCAGCAGGAACTGGGCCTGACCACGATTTTCGTGACTCACGATCAGGAAGAAGCGCTGACCATGTCCGACCGGATCTTCCTGATGAACCAGGGCCGGATCGTGCAGAGCGGCGACGCCGAAACTCTGTACACCGCGCCGGTCGATGCGTTTGCCGCAGGCTTCATCGGCAACTACAACCTGCTCGAACCCGACGCTGCCAGCCGCCTGATGCAACGCCCGATCAACAGCCGCGTGGCGATTCGCCCGGAAGCGATTCAACTGAGCCTCACCGGCGCGCTGGAAGGCGAAGTGCGCAGCCACAGTCTGCTGGGTAACGTGATTCGCTACCGCGTCGAGGCGCGCGGGGTGGAACTGGTGGTGGATGTGCTCAACCGCTCGGCAGATGACTTGCACCCCAACGGCCAGCGCGTCACCCTGAACATTGAAGCGTCGGCGTTGTGCGCCGTATAAGGCAGCTGCAAGCTTCAAGCTGCAAGAAAAAGCGGAATCACCGCTGCTCTTACTTGCAGCTTGAAACTTGCAGCTGCGCGCCGAACCCCGATAAACCCACACTGAAAAAAGGAGAGCGCGCATGGCCTTGGCCATTTTCGATCTGGACGAAACCCTGATTCACGGCGACTGCGCCAGCCTGTGGAGCGCGCAGATGGGTCGTCTGGGCTGGGTGGACACCGAGTGGTTCATGAAAAAAGACCATGAACTGATGGAGGCCTACAGCAAGGGCGATCTGGCGATGGAGGACTACATGGCCTTCAGCCTGGAGCCGTTGATCGGCCGCACGCCCGAGGAAGTCGACTTCCTCGTCGGCCCCTGGGTCGAGGACTACATCGAACCGATCATTTTCAGCGACGCCACCCGCACCATCGCCGAACACCGCGCCAACGGCGACCGCATCCTGATCATCTCCGCTTCCGGCGTGCACCTGGTGCAGGCCATCGCTGAACGCATCGGCGTCGACGAAGTGCTGGCCATCGACCTGGACATCGCCCATGGCGTGTACAGCGGCAAAACCAAAGGCGTTTTGACCTACCGCGAAGGCAAGATCACGCGCCTGCTCGAATGGCTGGATCAGGAAGGCGAAAACCTCGAAGGCGCAAGTTTTTATTCCGATTCGCGCAACGACCTGCCGCTGTTGCAGAAGGTGGATTTCCCTCACGTGGTCAATCCGGACCCGGTGCTCAAAGAGGCAGCGGAAAAGGCCGGCTGGCCGATTCATCAGTGGAAATGACCCCTGCCGGACGGTGCTCGCGCAACGGGGTACGGTCCGACAAGCGGTAGCAAAACCTGTCATTTATGACAGTAGGCAAGAATCACAATCCGGCGCTGAATGACTTCTGAGTATCCATCGACAGGAGTCAATCAGCATGAGCAGCGTGCCCTTCTCCACCCCGTCCACACACAAACTGTTTCTGATCCACAACGCACTGAAAACCGCGAAAAAGACAGCGGAGATGCGCGTATCGCTGGATGGAGACGCCCTCATGCAAAAATCCATTGAGGTTGCGGAGTTGGAGCGAGGGTTTCCAATTGAGTTGGTGAACGACGCATCTGCCCACGACGAATCTGCAAACACGCTGCATGAAATCCGCGTGCTGCTGGATGATGAGCTGTGTGTGCATACGTTTCTCAGAGCAGGCGCATTGAAACGCGGAATCGAAGTTCGCCTACAGCCAATAGAGCCAGGAAGAATCAACGCCAACGGCACCTATACGTTAGCACTGATCGAACTGGAGATTCCCGGCGCGGTAGGGCCACTGCCAAGCCCTCCGGCCGATGCTGGGCAAACGCTATGGGGCATCAACCACGGGGCAGCGCTGGACAACTTCCCGCAGCACGGGCTGCAGCTCTATATCCCCGCCTGGCAGCAGATGAACACCGGCGACAGTGTGGCCGTGCGGCTGGACGGCAAGACCGTGCAGACCAAGAC
>CAURWS010000220.1:0-6395 GCA_963528485.1 uncultured Pseudomonas sp.
TCAAGGGATTGCAGCAGCGTCGGCTCATCGGCGCCAAACACGAACATGTCGGCCCTTCGGGCGCTGGCTTGGTAACGCTCCAGCAAATCCTCGCCTTCACATGGGATGTCGTTACAGGGCTGCGGCAGCGCGTAGTAGCCCGATTTCGGCACCGAGCAGATGCGCCCTTCCTTTTCCAGCAGCGAATAGGCGTTCTGCACCGTCGAGATCGACACCCGCAAACGCCGCGCCAGCAGACGCAGGGACGGCAGCTTCACCGCCGGGCCCTCGGGCAATTCATTGGTCAGCCTCGACAGGTAGCGGTACACCTGCTGATAGGCAAAATCGGTCTTGTTGTTTTCCATCGGACACACCCCATCCATGCGCAAGTCGCAGGGTCATTGAAAGAAAGGTTCAGCGACCGGAGATCAACTCCGCCACCGACTCGCCGGTTTGCGAATCGATCGTCATCACCCGGCCCTTGTCCGGATCGCTGGCACGCACGCGAGCGATGATGGAGCGCTCGTCGTTGAAATCCACGCGCTGACGGGCATAGAGGTTTTGCAGGCCTTTGAGGCTCAGGCCACTGACGTCCACCAGCCATTGAATGACCTGATCGGGGGCCGACTCGCCAGACAACGCCCGATGCAGATCGGCGAGCGCAATCAGCATGCCGGGGTGGCATCGGCGCAGAAACGCTTCAAGGGTCGCGCCGCGGTCGACGAAGGGCGAGAACATCAGGCAGACCAACTGCGCTTCGCTCAGGCCGAAGGCCTCCTGGGCATAGCCTGCGGCCAGCAGACGGCGTTCTTCGAGCTTATCGGGACTGTCATAGGCGGCCATGGCCTGCTCGATCAGGCGCTTGGGCATGCGTTTACGACGCATCATACTGGCCGCCAGTTCCAGGTACTCGCGGATGCCATCGGCGTAGTCGCGCCCTTGCACGAACTGCGCTCTGAGCCCGCGCATGTGGGCCATCAGCAAGGGGTTGGCACAATCGGACTCGCTGAAGCTGAAGGCCAGATCATCAAAGCGGAACCCCAGAAAATCGGTCAACAACGCCCAGCGCTCCTCCAGGCGAAAGCCAATCAGATCGGCCACCGTGAGAAACGCCGGGGTCAGGGAGCGATTCGCGTAGCCCAGGGGCCGCACCCTGAAATCGGTTGGCTGAGCATCCTCTGCGTACAGTTCTTGGTAATAGCTGCGTCCCACCTTGTCGATGGTGCTGAGCGCGGCGCTGAAGCTAAGGCTGTGCCAGCGATCAACCGCCTGACCGTCACGCTGGGCCAGACGCATCACCCAGGTCGCGTATTGCTTCTGCTCCCTGAGCGAATCGCCGCTGAGCACCGCATCCACGCCATCGCCCCAGCACACCGCGCGCCCCAGAAACTCGGCCACGCCAAGATAGCAGCTGTTGCAAAAGGTGGTTCGCGCGTCCCCTGCTGTCAGGTGCCCGCCCAGCAGCATGTCGGAGCGATTCTGCTCCCGGCCTGCTGCTGAAAACGGCAAGTCCGGCTCGAAGGTCTGCACGTAGTGCTGGTCGACCACCAACAGTTCGACCCTGGGGTCGTCGTGCAGAAAGAGCGCTGAATAGCAGCGATGGATGTTGTCCATGACCGCCGACGTCATGCCCGCGTGGCGCATATTGGCGATGCGCAGATTGAAGGTCGCAGGCGCCCGGCAGGCAATGCTCAGCTGCGCGGCCCGCAGCAGCGCCACGGTATAGGCGCTGTCTTTACCGCCGCTGAAGGCGACCAGAATCCGGTATTGGCCGATACGTTCAATCCCACCAGCCGAGACAATAAGACGCTGAATCAAAAGTTGCAGCGCCGTTCGCTCGGCCCGATTCAAATAACTTAACAAGCGCTGCAAAACCTGTTGGTAGACATAGTTCATGGCTTGTTCGTGTAGAGAACTCATAACTTGATACCTGAATGATCCAACCCGGCGACAACCTGACTATCACTCGAACGTGATGAGCGCATCAGTAATGCGTTGATGCTGATGCTCGCAGCATTGTTCTAAACGCTGGCATCGCGCATCGACCAAGAAGCTGGGCAGCCCATGAAAAGGCCGGGAAGGCCTTGGTTGCACGGGGTTTCACGCAAACGTATTTTGCACTGCCAGCCCGCATCAGCCGCAGCCCACGACAGAATACGAAACAAACCACGGCCACGACTGTGCATCGCCATGCATTATTCGACCATCGCAATAAATGGGACATGACTCGTTCCTTGAGTTTTTGTGACCGGGCCATTATTGACAGGCACCCAAACAATTACAAGGCACAGATCGGCCATGCTTTTCCTGTCAGATTTCCACAGAGACAAGTAAACCTTTAAACAACTTTTGTTTAGGGTACGCATTACAAAAAGTGCACCGCGCCGCTCGGGTGCGAGACCCGAGCACACAATAAGAATGTTTAAATTCGTTAAGGCTATAAACAAAAAAGCCTTCCGGATAATTCGGGAAGGCTTTGTCGGGTGCTGCGTGGCCGGTGACTTTGACCGGATAGCCACCTTGATCGGTGACTTGATCCTCTACATCGACGCCTGGCCGAGGCGCCGACTGCTCAGTTGAGCGCGATGAATTGCACTCAGGCCGATTCGACTTCGACCACAACACGACCACCGACGGGGCAGCCATCCATTACGCGGTGAGCTTCCACAATCTGTTCGAAGGGGAACACCTTGGTCACTTGTGGCAGCAGCAGTTTGTCGCGGGTCAGCTCGTTGATCTTGAGCAGCGCGCGCTCGACCGCTTCCTTGTCCTGCGGAATGCCCAGCTCGGGCTTGCCGGTGAAGTTACCGACGCAGTGCACGAAGAACTGAATATTTTTCTGGAACGCGGCGCAGGCCGGGAACTGAACCTGGTTGCCGCCTTGCAGACCATAAAGAATCAGGCTGCCACGGGGCGCCAGCACGTCACCCAGAATCGACATCTGCGGGCCGCCCAGACCGTCGAGCACGACGTTGACGCCACGCTTGTCGGTGTACTTGTTGACGGTCAGCAGCAGATCCTGCTCTTCGGTCACCACAACTTTGTCAGCACCCAGAGACGTCAGGTAGCTGCGAGCAGTGCCTTCTTCGTCGTCGGCCTTGATCGCGGCGATGACTTTCAGACCCAGCGCCTTGCCCAGCTGCAGGAACGCAGGACCTGCACAATGGCCGGCATCGGTGATCAGCGCAACCTGACCTTCTTTGACGCGTGCAAGCTCAACGTACGCAAAGTACGCGACCAGCATCGGCGTGTAGTGCACGGCGGCCTGGTTGGGGGTCAGGATGTCCGGGTATTGAGTCACGGAGGTGCGCGGCAGCACGATGTGCTCGCCGTACACCGGGTGTACGTTGGGGTTGGCGGACGGAAAGCTGGCGACCTTGTCACCGACCTTCAGGTCATCGACGCCTTCGCCGACGGCGGTAATCACGCCGGCCATTTCAGAGCCCAGACCGGCAGGCAGCTGCGCCTGGGAGGAAGCCAGATTTTGGCGCCACAGCACGTCGTACCAGGTAACACCGATCGCCTGGACGCGCACTTGCACCTCGCCGGGTGCTGGCTGCGCCACGGGCAGCTCTTCTACTTTGAGCACCTCGGCCGGGCCGAACTGATGAAAACGGATCGTGCGGGACATTTCGAACCTCGCCTTATGAACCTTGATGCCATGAACTCTATCCGGGCGCTGCCGGTAACACTATCAGTGGCTATTAATAGTCGACATGCCTGTCATCGATTCTGTTGTTGAAAGGCGTTCATTAGATAACCATCGAATGCTCACGTATTCAAGGCGATCATTGTTCTTATCTCGCCCCGACAATGCAACCCGAGGGGCAATTTCCGGATGAGCGTAGCGTCCGCTGGCGTGATAAATGCCAGACCGGACGGCCCTTTTGGCGCTGCGGGGCGCTTATGGGTTGGTCTGAGCGCATTGCTCAAAGGTTCATTGAGACATTATCAATGGTCGTGATGGCCAACACGTTTGTATGCTTGCGCATGAATTTAACGGTGCGCAGAATCCGGCTTTGCCCTTACTATTCGTTTCCGAGCTGAACACAGGCTGCCGTTCTGGCGGCCAATGTATCGACCCAATGTCTCCGGGACCCCCGTCATGAATCGCAACGACCTGCGTCGCGTCGACCTCAACCTGCTCATCGTGTTCGAAACCCTCATGCATGAACGCAGCGTCACGCGCGCGGCGGAAAAGCTGTTTCTCGGTCAGCCGGCGATCAGCGCGGCCCTCTCCCGCTTGCGCGGTCTGTTCGACGACCCGCTGTTCGTGCGCACCGGGCGCAGCATGGAGCCCACCGCCCGCGCCGTGGAAATCTTCGGCCTGCTCTCCCCTGCGCTGGACTCCATTTCCACCGCCGTGAGCCGCGCTGCCGACTTCGATCCAGCCACCAGCACCGCCGTGTTCCGCATCGGCCTGTCCGATGACGCCGAATTCGCCCTGCTGCCGTCGCTGCTCAAGCGCCTGCGGTCCGAAGCCCCCGGCATCGTGCTAGTGGTGCGTCGCACTAACTACATCCTGATGCCGGCGCTGTTGTCTTCCGGCGAGATTTCCATCGGCGTCAGCTACACCGACGACCTGCCGGCCAACGCCAAACGCAAGGTGCTGCGCCGCAGCAAGCCGAAACTGCTGCGCGCCGACTCGATGCCCGGTGCAATCACCCTGGATGACTTCTGCGCCCGCCCTCACGCGCTGGTGTCGTTCGCGGGCGATCTGGGCGGCTTCATCGACGAGCACCTGGAAAAGATCGGCCGCAAGCGCCACGTCGTCCTCGCCGTGCCGCAATTCAACGGCCTGGCGACCCTGATCTCCGGCACCGACATCGTCGCCACCGTCCCCGATTACACGGCCGATGTGCTCACCGCCGCGGGCGGAGTGCGCGCTGAAGAGCTGCCACTGGAAACCCGCACCTTCGAATTGCACATGGCCTGGCGTGGGTCTCAGGACAAAGACCCGGGCGAGCGCTGGTTGCGCTCGAGGATTCAGATGTTTTTTGGCGATCCTGAGAGTCTCTAGGCGTCGTCTTGCAGGCTGTTCGGCTGATCGTTTCTGCCTTTCCACAAACCATGGAACTCCATTCATTTCCGGTGGATTGCTACATTGGGGGCACATCTGAGGGCATGCTTTGGATGGTTTGAAAAGGATGCCCCCAACCTAAGGCCAAGCAGGCTATTGATGAGGATAGCTCTGACCGGACTCTCTGCGAGTTGCTATACCGGCCTGAGATTTTCAGCGAAACGGTGAACATGCAGCCGATGAACATTTGATGATTCTTCGCATTCACACTGAATAGATGCGTGCAAATGTAAAAAATTATGATGGCATAATGCCTCGGAAAGCGGCAATATCCACACGTTCCCAACGGATTTTAAGGAGCGGTTCCGATGACATGGCCAGTCACGCTGAAGCTCGATATCTCAGCCTACCCGCTCAGCGTGGTGCAACGCGCCGCTTATTCACTGGCCGACACTGTCGCAATCCAGATCGGTATTGAAGCCAATCAAATTAGCCTCACGGCCCACCCCGCTGAAGCAAGGTTAACGCTTTCCCCGGAGCAGGCTCACTCACTGATCCTCCAGCACCTGAACGACTTCGCCCTGCGCGACCATATCAACCGCGAAACAGCAGGGTTACGTGAAATCCTGGCCCGAGCCGCGCTCGCTGGATGTGGGATTTCCCAGTGACACTGATTGCGACAGACGCCAAGCACTACCGCTTGCTGCCTTTTCGATTCATGCGCATGAACACGGGACAAGACCGTGACATCCTACTCACCTCCGATACCGGTGAGTACATGCACGTGAACGACGCGCAATTACGAGCCCTCAGTTACTTCGACGTTCAAGCAAGTACGCCTTTTTACAAGGACCTGCTGGCCCGCCACTTCATCTACGAACCAGGTCGCCACGACCCGTTCCCGGAAATGGCCGCGCAGTATCGCAGCCGCAAAGACTTCCTCTTCCAGGGCCCTGCACTGCACTTGTTCGTGGTTACATTGCGCTGCAACCACACCTGCCAGTACTGCCAGGTGTCGCGGGCCCCTCTGGGCGGATCCGGCCACGACCTGTCGGAAGCGGATGCACAGGCGGCGGTCGATCGCCTGTTCGAATCGAACGCTCCCGCCCTGACTGTGGAGTTTCAGGGTGGCGAGCCGCTTCTGGCCTTCGAGCGCGTTCGCCAGATTGTCGAATGGGTCGTCGAACGGAACGTGGTCGAACAACGGGATATCCAGTTCGTCATCACCACCACACTGCACCATCTGACGGAGGAAATACTCGACTTCGCAGAAGAATATCGCATCCAGTTTTCGACCTCGCTCGATGGGCCGGCGCCCTTGCACAATGCCAACCGCCCTACCCCGTCACGAGACTCCTACGAGCGCACTGTAAAAGGCATCCAGTGGGTCCGTGAG
>CAURWS010000221.1:0-6393 GCA_963528485.1 uncultured Pseudomonas sp.
GACCCGCGCCATCGTCGCTGCAGCCTGTGGCGCGGGGCTGGCGATTTCCGGGGTGGTGCTGCAATCGCTGCTGCGCAATGCGCTGGCCGATCCGTACTTGCTGGGCATTTCCGCCGGGGCTTCCACAGGGGCTGTGCTGGTGGCGATCATCGGCCTGGGCGCGGGGGCGATTTCCTTGTCGGCCGGCGCGTTCGTCGGCGCCATCGCCGCCTTTGCCATGGTCGCCCTGCTCGCCCGTTCGTCTCGCGGCCAGACCGCCGCCGGGCAGATCATTCTGGCAGGCATCGCCGGTTCGCAGCTGTTCAACGCGCTGACGTCGTTTCTCATCACCAAATCCGCCAGCGCCGAACAGGCACGCGGCATCATGTTCTGGCTGCTGGGCAATCTGAGCGGTGTGCGCTGGTCGTCGGTGACGCTGTCGGTGCCGGTGGTGCTGATCGGGCTGGGCGTTTGTCTGTGGCATCGACGCTCGCTGGACGCCTTCACTTTTGGCGCCGATTCCGCAGCTTCGCTGGGCATTCCGGTGCGAAGGGTGCAGAGCCTCTTGATCGCCACCGCAGCGCTGGTCACGGCGGTGATGGTGTCGATTGTCGGCTCCATCGGTTTTGTCGGGCTGGTCATTCCCCACGCCGTACGCATGGTTGCCGGAGTGCGTCACGCGCGCCTGCTACCGTTGAGTGCGTTGAGTGGCGCGCTGTTTCTCATCGCCGCGGACGTCCTGTCGCGGATTCTGATCAAGGGTCAGGTGCTGCCCATTGGTGTGATCACCGCACTGGTCGGCGCGCCGGTGTTTGCCCTGATTCTGGTGCGGGGGAACCGTACGCGATGAACGCTTCTGTCGAACAGGCGACTCACGTGCTCAGCGGGCAAAACCTGAGCTACAGCGTCAAGGGCGCACAGCTGCTGACGGACGTGTCGCTGGCCATTCGGCCGGGGGAAAACCTCGGCATCGTCGGCCCCAATGGCTCGGGCAAATCGACGCTGCTCAAGCTTTTGGCCGGCATTCAGGCGCCGACGTCCGGTGAGGTGTTTCTGCAAGGTGAGCGCCTGTCGGCGATCCGCCGTCGCGACATCGCCCAGCGTCTTGCCGTGGTCGAGCAACACGCCGAAACCAGCGATTCCATCAGTCTGTTGCAAGCCGTCGAGTTGGGCCGCACGCCTTGGCTGTCGGCGCTGGCGCCGTGGAGCGATGAAGACGAGCGCATCGTCAGCCAGGCGATTGCCGATGTCAGCCTGCAGCACCTGAGGCAGCGCGCCTGGCACACGTTGTCCGGCGGCGAACGCCAGCGCGCCCACATTGCCAGGGCCCTGGCTCAGCGCCCGCAAATCCTTTTGCTGGACGAGCCGACCAACCACCTGGACATCCAGCAGCAGCTGTCGATTCTGGCGCTGGTGCATCAGTTGCCGGTGACCACGGTCATCGCCCTGCACGACCTCAATCAGGCGCTGGCCTGTGATCGTCTGGCGGTGATGGACCACGGGCGGCTGGTGGCACTGGGATCGCCGTTCGATGTGCTGACACCGCAGCGCCTGCTCGGCACCTTCGGCGTGCAGGGGCACTGGCTGACGGACCCGTTCGATGGCGCCCGAATCCTGCGGTTGCGTACGGCCTGATCGGGCACCGATACCCCTGGAGCAGTCCGGCTGGCGCGCCGGCAAGCCGTGCTGCTACAGATGACCTGTACTGCCCTTAAGAAATCCAATGCGCTGCCGATAGTGGCATACCATCAGACGGATTTGCTTTTCCCCATCGCACTGTCCTGATCGACCCGCTGCCTGCGTGCAGCACCTGTTTCACGCGTGATATACAAAAAAATCAGGAGCGCCGATGAACATCAAACAGAAACTCACCTGGGCCTTTGCGGTGATCGCGTGCCTGCCGATCATCCTTGTGGCGACGCTGGTCATTATCAATCTACGTCAGGACGCCGAAAGCGACTTCGTCGACAGCAGCGGCCGGGAGATTCGGCAGGTCGCCAATGCCATGCAACTGTTCTTCGAGGGCATCAGCCAGAACGTCGACTATCTGGCCGCGCATCCGCTGGTCACCGGCACCGGCGAAGGCGTGAAGAGCTACATGAGCGCCCAGGCCCCGGAGATTCCGCGCGCCGACATCGACAATCAACTGTTCGACTTCTTCGCCAGCATCGCCAAGAGCCACCCGGCGTACTCCTATGTGTCTTACGGCCTGGCCAACGGCACCTATGCGTTCTGGCCGGGCGACCCGAAAATGGCCAGCTACGACCCACGCCAGCGCCCCTGGTACAAGACCGCCCAGGCCAACCCCGGCAAGACCCTGCGCACCGAAGCCTACTACTGGGCTGGCGATGACGCGGTTCTGGTCAGCACCGTGCGCGCGGTCAACAACGCTTTGGGTAACTCCGGCGGCGTGGTCAACATCGACGTGTCCCTCAAGCAGCTGACCACCATCGTCAAGCAGATCAAGCTGGGCGAAAGCGGTTACCTGATGCTCATCGAAAACAACGGCACGGTGCTGGTCGATCCCAAGCAGCCAGAACACAACTTCAAGAAGCTCGGCGAGCTGGGCGATGGTTTCAGCCAGCTGGCCAAGGCCGGCCCTGGGCTGATCAAGGTGGACATCAATGGCGAGCACTTCATGGCCAACGTGTTCCCGTCCGATCAATTGGGCTGGAGCTTCATCGGCCTGATCAAGCAGGATGAGGTGATGAGTTCGGCCACCCGCCTGACCTGGCTGATCGCGGTGATTGCTGCGGTGCTGGCGGTGGTGTTCGCCATCATCGGTGCGAGCTTCGCCACGCTGATCGTGCGGCCGATTCGTGGCGTGGCCGATGGTCTGGAGGGCATTGCCCAGGGCGAGGGCGACTTGACCAAGAGCCTGACGGTGCGCGGCAAGGATGAAACCGCACAACTGGCCAACTGGTTCAACCAGTTCCTGGCAGCCATTCGCGGTCTGATTCAGCACATCAGTCAGGCGGCGACGCGCATTCTCGACAGCTCCGCCAGCTCCACCCGCGTTTCCAACGACATGGCCGAAGCCGCCGGGCGTCAGCGCGAGGCTGTGGACATGGTGTCTACTGCGTTCCACGAGATGGTCGCCACCGCCAACGAAGTCGCTCGCTCCTGCAGCCAGGCGGCGGAGTCGGCCGACAGCGGCCAGCGTCAGGCCCGTGAAGGTCAGCGCCAGATTGACGATGCGGTGCACAGCGTCGACCAGTTGAGCGCGGAAATTTCCCGCTCGGCCAACGACATGACCCAGCTGGAGAAAGACAGCAACGACATCCAGTCGATTCTCGACACCATCCGCTCCATCGCCGAACAGACCAACCTGCTGGCCCTCAACGCCGCCATTGAAGCAGCTCGCGCCGGGGAGCAAGGCCGGGGCTTTGCGGTGGTGGCCGATGAAGTGCGAGCCCTGGCCAAACGCACCGCAGACTCGACCGCCGAGATCGATTCGCTGCTGGGTAACCTGGCCAAACGTACGGCCTCGGTCGCGCAGCAGATGCACGCCAGCCTCGATGTGTCGCAGCAGTCGGTGGTGAAAATCGGCCAGGCCCGCAGCAGTTTCGGGCAGATTCGCGAGTCGGTGGACGTGATCCGCGACATGAACACCCAGATCGCCACCGCCGCCGAGGAACAGCATCAAGTGGCCGAGGACATCAACCGCCACATCAGCCAGATCCACGGCGACGCGCAATTGGTTGCAGAGCTTGCGGATTCGGCACGGGGGGATTCCAGGCACCTGGCAGCGTTGTCCAATGAGCTGGACGGGCTGGTGCGTCGGTTCAGGACCTGATCAACCAAAATGGTTCAGGCATTGGAAGACCGCTAAGGGCGTGAGCCTGCTCGGGGTCGCCATCGGACGATCAGGCCGTACATGCAGGGCCTCTGGGGTGCCTGAACCCCAGCCTCCGTAAGCACGCTCACTCCCACAATGAAAAGTGTTTCAGGCAGGCGCTGTAATGAATAACCACACCGCCCTGACCGGCCCCGCTGAAGAAAAACCTAAAACGCCATGTCCGTCGTCTGCGCATAAATCGAAAACGCCCCCAGCAAAAACCAGAACACGCTGAACAGCCAGGGCGTACGCATCGAAAACAACAGCGACTTGCGATACCCCTTCTCACTCGACTCATGCTCGGAAAACAACGGCGAATCGTCATAGGCCAGGCCCATTGCCGGCTGACTGTGCAATAACTGACTCTGCTTGAAATGCCAATGATCGATGATTTCATACGCCGCCCGAATCCCGGGCCACGCATGCATCGAACTGATCAACCCCAGCAACGTCAGAAACGGCGGCACCACCAGCGTGAACAGCTTGCCCCACTCCGGATTCAGATTGGCCATCGACGACGCAAACGCAATCACCAGAAACGACTGCGCCGACAAATAGGCGTTGGTACGGTTGGACAGAATGGCCGTCTCGTACTGGATCTCCTTGCGATAGAAATCCAGCCGGTCCTTGGGCGTGCCAAACAACAGTGACTCGGCCGTCTGCACATCGGACAACGGCACACTGCTGGTGATGATCGAAGATGTCACAGGGTCAGGATTCAAAACCGCCTCTTCACGACAGGGCCCGACAACGGCGAGCGATACCGCTTGGAGCCGTTTGCCGGACAGGCGTGCCGTAAACATGACCAGCGGTTCGACCGCGCGCTACTTCAGCTTGCCCGACGCCCGCGACATGCAGCGCACCCGGCGCTCCTCCACGCGCTGGGCAAACCAGGCGGTGGTCAGCTTGCGGGTGATTTTCGGGCTTTCCAGAACGATGCCGGGGAGGATCGCCCGAGGCAGCGGTTTGCCTGCGGCCTTGTCCGCCAAGGCAAAGACCTGCTTATAAAGGTCGGTGTCTTCGAACTCCTCGGTTTCGCCCTTCTCCAGCGCACTGCGAATGGTCGGATTGCGCATGCCCAGCTGCGTATGCAGGCCGCGTACCGCCATTTCCGTCTGTCCCAAAGAGGGCCCGTAACCGTAGCTGATCAGGTCGCCATCCAGCGCCAGACGCTTGCCTGACAGACGCGCCACCGCGCTCTGAAACGCCGCATTGCGGCTGGCGTACCAGCCGGCATTGAAGTCAGCGAAGCGGTAGATCGGTTTGTCGTAGCTCACCGGGTAACCCAGCAGATGGGCAATGCCAAAATACATCCCGCCACGACGGGAGAACACCTCGTGGCGAATGGAGGTTTCAACGGCGTACGGGTAATCCCGCGCCTGTTTTTCAGCGAATTCGATGCTGACCTGCATGGGCCCGGCGGTATGCACCGGGTTGAAGTTGCCGAACAGCGTGCGGCCCAGCGGCACCATGCCGATGAAGTCATCGAAAATCAGGCTCAGGTCCTTCTCGGTGCGGGCCGCGCTCAGGCGTTCGTTGTAGGTTTTGCCCGTGGGCGAACGGATGTCCAGCGCGCTGCGCACCAGCAGATTGGGGATGTGCGCCTTGCTGGCGCGCCGGTCGATTTCATCCTGGGCGATTTTGCCCATACCGGGCACGGCGGGGTCGACCTGATAGTTGGATTCCTGCTCGGTGACGGCCAGCACTGAGCACAGGTTCTGCACCGTGGGGTCGATCTTTTGGGTTTCGAACGCGGTATAGATGTCAGTGGCCCAGCCCTGCCGATCGCCTACGCTGGGCGGCAGCAGACGCACGATTTCGCTGCGCACCAGATCCGGCGGCGGTGGCGGCGTCTGATTGCGTTGGGAGCTACAGGCGGCCAGGAACGTGATCAGCATCAGGCTGATGGCAGAACGGGTGTGGCGAATGAATCCGCTAACGGGCATGGGCGCTCGATCTTTGACAAAGGGGCTGCCAGCTTGGACCGCGTGGCCGATCAAGTGACTCATCGCTTAACTCTGCGCCGTTGCGGCAGGTGCGCCGACGCCGAATGTGTTGCGGTATTCGCTGGGGGCCAGGCCGGTGATCTTCTTGAACGTCGCGCGAAAGGCCGCCGGGTCCTGATAACCCACCCTCCAGGCGATATGATCGACCGTGCCCTGGGTGAACTCGAGCATCTCCCGCGCCTTGCCCACCCGCAGGTGCTGGCAGTACTCGGTGGGTTTGAGGCCGGTCGCCGCGCGGAACCGTCGCAGAAACGTGCGTTCTTCCAGCCCTGCCCTTTGCGCCATCTCGGCCACGGACACGTCCACCGCGCCGATGTTTTGCAGCCAGTGCTGAACCTTGAGCACCGCAGCATCGCCATGGCCAAGGATCGGCGCGAAATGGCTGCCGCAGGAGGCGGCGCTGTCGCTGTGTTCGATGACCAGAAAGCGCGCGGTGCTGGTGGCGATGCTCGGGCCCATCAGGCGATCCACCAGACGCAGGCCCAGTTCGGACCAGGCCATCAATCCTGCAGTAGTGATGATGTCACCATCGTCGATGATCGGTTTGTCGGCGTGGACCCTGATGTTGGG